>JBBRNU010000807.1:0-1983 GCA_038230115.1 Chthonomonadales bacterium
GGACGAAAAGACGCGCTGTAACCGTCTGGTGGACGATCTGGCCGCAAATTACGATCCCTGAACGAATATACAGAAAATTGTCTGGTAAACCTTATGCGAATTGTCACTTATAACACGCGCGGCAGTCTAGGCATGGACAATCGGCGGTCTACGCCGCGCATCGTCGAGACCGTGCGTCCGCTCGCCGCCGATGTCCTTTGCTTCCAGGAGATTCATTCGCGCCTGCCCTGGAGCGGTCGCGAAGATCAGCCCCGCGCGCTTGGCGAGGCGCTGGATCGCCGTTTTTTGTTTCAGCGCAATTTGAACCTGGGCTTCGGCGGCTATGGCGTCGGCATTGCAACGCGCGGTCAGGTCGTGGCGCAGGTCGAGCATTTCCTGCCGAGCGGCAAGGAGCAGCGCGGCGCCCTCGAAGTCCGGCTGCAAAATGTCGGTGGCCTGCGCGCCCTGACCGTGATCTGCACGCATTGGGGTCTGGACGAAACCGAGCGAATGCAGCAGGCCGAGGCGCTGGCCGACATCGTGCGCGCCGCGCCCCATCCCCTGGTCGTTTGCGGCGACTTGAACGAGAGCGCGGACAAGCCCGCCGTGCGCCGCCTGCTGACCTTGACCGGGCTGACGGACGCCGATGCGATGCAAAACCGCGCGACATTTGTAGCCGACAATCCCAATGTTCGCATTGATTACGCGCTGTACTCGCCCGATTTGCGAGCGCGTTACGTGGAAGTCGTGGAAAGCCTGGCCTCGGATCATCTGCCGGTTCTGGCCGACCTCGACCGCAACGACGAAACCGTTTGACCTTCGGCAACGTTGAAAATGTAGACGGACATCGGGGCTTGTTTGCCGTCAAACATTATGGAACCTCCGTTTGTTCGACAGTTCTTGGCGCGTCAGCGAATGAACGCCGCCGGTTGACCGGCCCAGGCGTCCTGCGCGTTCAGGAGGCTGTCGGGGATGACCTTGAGTTCGATAAGGTCGTCGGGGCCGCACCATCGAAACCCCTGCGCTTCCGCGTTCGCCGTCAATTCGCCGCCCGTAATCTCGGCCTCGAAGCACAACACAAAACTTTGATGCACATTGCCATCGGGATAGGCGACGACGCTGCCCGGATTTGTGTTGGCCGCGATCAGCCGCACGATGCGCGTGTGCAGCCCCGTCTCCTCCAACGTCTCGCGAACGCAGCAGTCGGAAGCCGACTCGCCCAAATCCATGCGCCCCCCCGGCAGACACCAGTCATCGCCCCGTGTGCGCTTCAAACAGAGAATGCGCCGGTCGGCATCGAACATTACCGCCGCGACGCCCGGACTGAGCGGCACATTGGGATTGGGAGACTCCGGGGCGTCGAAGTAGAAGCGTTCCAGGCGCGGCGGGTCGCTTTGCAGGCCGGTTTGCGGGTCGCTCATGATTCATACCTGCCGTGAATCAGCAGTTCCAGCAGCCGATCCAGTTCCTGCGCGCTGTAGAATTCGATCTCAATTTTGCCCGCGCCGCCCGGACTGCGCCGCAAGGTGACTTTGGTTCCCAACGCCTGCTGCAGCTTGTCCGCAACATCGCTTTCGTTCGGGTCGGCGGACTGCGCCCCGCGCCCGTTCGGTTTTCCGTTCTCGCGACCTGACAAACGCGCATTCGAGGGCGCGGCGACCGGCCCGCGTCCGGCCTGCGCGCGAAGGTCTTTGGCGTAACGCTCCGTGTCTTTCACCGAAAGCCGCTTCTTAATGACCGACTGCCAGGCGTGCAGGATTACGGTATCGTCCTCGGCGATCATCAGGGCCAGTCCATGCCCCTCGGTAATTTCGCCGCGCTCGATGCTGTCCTGAACCATTTCCGGCAGATTCAGCAGGCGCAGCGTATTGGCGATGCTGGAACGGCTCTTACCGACGCGCTGCGAAACCGCCTCCTGCGTCAGTCCGAACTCGTCCATCAGGCGCCGATAGGCGCGGGCCGCTTCCAGCGCGCCGATGTCCTCGCGCTGCACGTTCTCGATCA
>JBBRNU010000808.1:0-1983 GCA_038230115.1 Chthonomonadales bacterium
GCGCCCTCTCTGCGACGCCGTTGCGCCCTCTCTGCGACGCCGTTGCGCCCTCTCCATTCCATCGGCGGAAGAG
Source organism: Chthonomonadales bacterium (assembly GCA_038230115.1). Classification (GTDB taxonomy): domain Bacteria; phylum Armatimonadota; class Chthonomonadetes; order Chthonomonadales; family Chthonomonadaceae; genus JBBRNU01. Next base: position 74 of record JBBRNU010000808.1, read on the forward strand.
TGTAGCGATAGGAATGCAGGGCGCGTCTAGCCCCCTTCCCTACGAATGCCCAAAGACGGTTGTGGAGATGGGCCAACGCCGAAGCGCGCTTCGCAGACCGCTCAATTTGCCGAAAATTGGGCGTCCTGACACTGCGCGACGCAATCTGTCAGAAATTGATAGGCGCGCGGGTCGCGGCGGCGCAGTTCACCGGGATGGCATTGGAAATAGGCGACCGATTCGGCGAAGCCTTCCTCATCGGACTCGCGGGCGTACTCCGTAATCAACCGCCGCGCCCGTTTCTGTTCGCGCCAGATTTTGCGGTACGCGGCCTGCTGCGTTCGCGTCAGCCGCTCGTCCCAAACATAATGGGCGTATTCATGCACGAAGACCAGGTTGATGTCATCGCCCTGCAGCGTCTCGCTCAGGCTGATGACCGGCGGGCTGTTGTCATCGTCTCCGCCGCTCTGGTAGCAGCCGTCCACCTCGCTCGCCCTGTCCCCGGCATTCTCATGCGACGACTCATTGTCGCCCGTTCGCCCCACTAGTTGCCGCATCTCGGAGAGGGAAACTTCCTGAAGCAGGATGGGCTGGCCTGTCTTCCACGCTTCGGGCAGACGCTCGTACAGACGCCGCCATTGCGCGGCATGGGGAGCCGAAGCCGCCACGCGCAAGTCGGCGCGGGCAGGCGACTGCCGGGCCATTATCAGGCCAACGCCAGCCAGAACCAGGGGAGCGAAGATTTTCAAAACGGCGCGACGACGGCGATTGACGGCAGGAAACATAACTTGCCCTTTCCTTACCTAATTGATTGTTTTTGTAAAGTACTCGATATTTCCCGAAAATGCAACTTGATTGACGCGGCAGCGAGACGTAAGTTCTCGTCTTCGCCCCGGCTTTTGGATTGACAGCGGCGCGTTTTCGGGCTATCATGTTGCAGGATTTGGCGCGCGTTCGCCCACGCGCCTGCAAGACCGGGCGCGCCCATATCTGGGCGGGATGCCGGTCGGGAAACACGGGATAACGGGATAGAACGGTAACGGTAATGGTAAATACGAGTCTTTTGTTCGCCCCGGCGCCCGACGCCGAAACACAGTGGCGGCAGTTCGAGCGGCTGGTTCAAACCGAGGCGATGGCGTTTTTCGACGGCGACGGGCCGATTGTCGGGGCGCGGGCGCCGGGGCGTCTGGATGTCATGGGCGGCGTGGCCGATTATTCCGGCAGCATCGTCCTGGAGATGCCCATCGCGCAGGCGGCCTGCGTGGCGTGGCAATGGCGCGGCGACCGAACCATTCGCATTCGCAGTCTGGGCGCGGAGAGGGAGGGATTGGCTCCCGAAGTCGCGCTTTCGCTGGACGACTTGATTGATCCCGACGGGCAAATGCGCGCCGCCGAGGACGTCCGGGAACGCCTGACGCAGAACCCGGCCACGCGCTGGGCCAGTTATGTCGCGGGCTGTTTTTACGTGATGCTGGTCGCGTATTCGCGGGTGAACCAGGGCAAAACCGACGTGCGATTGGGCGAGTTGGGCGCGAACATTCTGCTGGCGAGCGACGTGCCGCTGGGCGCGGGCGTGTCGTCGTCGGCTGCCATCGAAGTCGCCACGATGCACGCCCTGAGCGAGGCGGCGGGCATCCATCCGAGCGATTTGACCCTGGCGGCCTGGTGTCAGCGAGCGGAAAACCTGATCGTGGGCGCGCCCTGCGGCATCATGGATCAGGTCACGTCGGCGCTGGGGCGGGAAGGCGCGCTGACCGTTCTGAAATGTCAGCCGCACGATTTGCTGGGCGCGCAGCGCGTGCCGTTCGGGTGGCGGTTCGTCGGGCTGGATTCGGGCGTGAAGCATTCGGTGGGCGGGTCGCGCTACACCAAAGCGCGCGTCGGGGCGTTCATGGGCCTGAAAGTAATCCAGTTGGAAAGCGGCGGCAAGC
>JBBRNU010000809.1:0-1982 GCA_038230115.1 Chthonomonadales bacterium
ATCACATGACGATGTGGCGCAGTCGGCAGGCGTACCATATCGCCGCGCTGGGCTGGATTCCGCTGCAATACGGGCATTACGCCGTAGACCTGTTCATCGTCCTGAGCGGCTTCTGCCTCGCCATTTCTCTGGCCCGACGCTCCCGCAGTCAGATCGAATTCCGCGAGTATATTCTGCGCCGGGCGCGGCGCATTCTCCCGCCCTACTATGCCGCCCTGGTCTTCGCGCTGGGCATTCTGGCCGTGCGAAATCTGGCGGGCTTCGACTCGAAAGGCGATTTCTCCGTTCCCGTCACGCCCGCCAGCCTGGGCGCGCACCTGTTGCTCCTGCACAATTGGTCGCCCGAATGGGTTTACAAAATCAACGGCCCGCTCTGGTCCGTCGCTGTCGAGTGGCAGCTGTATTTCTTCTTTCCGTTCCTGATGGGGATGGCTTACCGCTGGCGGCTGCTGCCGACGGTTCTGGCGACAATGGGGTTTGGCGTCGCCCTGCATTTCCTGCCCGGCTCGCCGCTCGACATGACGGTTCCCTGGTATCTCGGCCTGTTCGCGGTCGGCATCGCGGCGGCCATTGTCGTGTTCGACCCGGCCCCGCGTTACGCCCGCCTGCGCGAGCGTGGCCCCTGGGGACTGCTCACCCTCGCCGCCCTGCTTGCCAGTCTCGTCACGCTGCACTTCGTCAAGGCGACGCTGGCGAAGAACGACGGGTCGCAGGAAGCGGGCCGGTTCCTGTTCGACCCCGCCTTGGGCATCGCGGTTGGCTTCCTGCTTGTCTGGCTCTCGACGCCGCGTCCGGGCAGTCTCGCCCTGATCGTTCAGCGCGGGCTGTCGTGGAAACCGCTCGTCGCGCTGGGCGTCATGTCCTACAGTTTGTATCTGACGCACGGGCCGCTGGTAGACCTGCTCGGCCGCGCCATTCTGCCGACTCTGCCGTCGCTGTCGCGGGATACGGCGCTCTTCGCGATGCTGGCCTGTCTGCCCGCCGTTATCGGCGTGGCGTACCTGTTTCATTGCGCGTTCGAGAAGCCGTTTATCGCCCGCCCCAAACCGCGCCTGCGTCTCGAAACCAATCCCGACGCGCCCCGCCCGGAAACGCTTCCGGGAGGAGAGGCGCGGGAAACGCCGTCGCTCCCGTCAAGCGAAACGTCGGTCGCGCGGCGGGCGGCGGGAAGTTAAGCCAAGCCCATGCGCTGCCTGAGCGTCATCATACCCACCTATAATCGGCGCGATAGTTTGCTGCGAACCTTGAACGCCCTCGCCCGCCAGACTTATCCCGCGGAAGCGTTTGAGGTCATCGTGATTTCAGACGGCGCGACCGACGGCACGGACGAGGCGATTGCGGCTTTGAAAGCGCCCTACCCTCTGCGCTGCGTGGCGCAGCCCAATTCCGGGCCTTCCGTCGCCCGCAATCACGGCGCGCGGCTGGCCGAAGCGCCCCTGCTCGTCTATGTGGATGACGACATCGAGCCGGTCGCCGACTTTCTGTCCGAACACGCCCGCGCGCACGAAGATCGGCCCAACCTGGTGTTGATTGGCCCGCAGTCCGGCCCGATGCACGAGCCGATGGCGCATTGGATCGCGTGGGAACATCGGATGCTGGAAAAGCAATACGAAAATTTCGTCAATGGAACCTGGGAGCCGGGGCCGAACAATCTGTACAGCGGCAATTTTTCGGTGCGGCGCGACGTGCTGCTGACCGTTGGCGGGTTCAACGAGCAGTTTACGCGGCAGGAGGACGTGGAGTTGGGCTTCCGTCTGGCGCAGCAGGGGCAGACGTTTCAGTTCGCGCCGCGCGCTATCGGCATCCACCGCCCCACCCGCACCTTCGCGTCCTGGTACAAAACGCCCTACGAGTACGGACGGCGCGACGTGCAGATGGCCCGTGACGGCGGCGAGGCGCGGGCGATGGAACTGGCGCGCAAACATTATCGCGAGCGTAACGCCGCCACGCGCCTGCTGGCAAGAGTCAGTTCCAACATACCG
>JBBRNU010000810.1:0-1980 GCA_038230115.1 Chthonomonadales bacterium
AAATCAGCGAGGCCGTCAGCAGAATGCGCTCGACCCGCTTATAACTGCCGCGCGTCAGCAAAATCCACACGCCCAGCGCCACGAGCGGAACCACGATCCAGCGCGCCAGCAGACGCCGCTCCGGGGCCACGAACATCTCGACGGCGGCGGTAATGCCCGCGAACTCGGAAACCGTCGTCGCGTAATTGGCAACGAGAAGGACGGTCATTGCGAACAGGGTCATTTTGACGCCGTACTCTTCGCGAATCAGGTCGGCTAGCCCCTTGCCGGTCACGACTCCCAGCCGCGCGCCCATTTCCTGGCACACGCCCAGGCTGATCGTCACCAGAACCAACACCCACAGCATGGCATAGCCGTACTGCGCGCCCGCGAGCGAGTAACCGTAGATGCCCCCGGCGTCGTTGTCGGCGTTGGCGGCGATGATGCCGGGACCGAGCAGCGAAAACAGCAGCAGAAAGCGGGTTTTGGGCAGGCGCAAGCGCGCCCGCCGGTCGGTCTGGCCCGGCATAACGTTCGGAGCCTCCTTTCGCGAAGGATAACGGCCCCGATGCAAGCTAGGGGGCGAATACAAACGGAATTAAAGCGTCATTTATGCTGGGGCGACCAGACGGCCTGCGAGTTACTGCCCTCGCCTTTGGTCAGGTTGATGCGGTTGGTTCCATCGGCGTTGATGATCGCCAGGTCGGTTCCCCCGTCCGGGCGCACGATCTCGAACAGCAGGCGCGTGCCGTCCGGCGACCAGCGCGGGCGCTGCGGCCTGCCTTCCGGCGCAGCGGGAGCCATGTAGCCAATTGCTTTCGCCTGCTCCGGCGTCGCCAGGGCGACGCTTTTGCTCGCATCCATGACGATGACGCCCCGCAGCTCGCGCTCGCCCGCGCCCTTGAGCTGCCAGCCCTCGAAAGCGATGAGCGCGCCGTCCGGCGACCAGGCGATGTTCTTGGGCGTCAAGTTGAAGCCCCGCGAGACGAGCAAATCGGTCGCTTTCGGCTGCTCCGGGTTCTCGAAGCTCCAGATGCGAATGCCGCTCAACAGAACCGGCTGGCCCGCCCGGTCGGTCGTTTGCAGTTCCGTATAGGACGCGGCCAGGCGGTTTCCATTCGGCTCCCACGCCAGGCTGACCTCGCGGCCCATGTCCAGACCCTTGGCTTTGCTGCCGTTGGAGGGGATCGCCTGCGCCACCTGATCGCCCAGCACGACGCCGGGCGGCGCGGTGATCCCTTCCTCGACGCTCAAATCCTGCACGCCCGCCAGCCCGCGCCCGTCCGAGGAAAAGAGCGCAGTGCGAAACGGCCCAGGCAGTTCCATTTCGCTTTTCGCCGCTGCCGCGGGGTCGTCGCCCTGCCCGTTCCCGGCGCGCGGGACCGGCATGACCTGATACACGTCGGTTCCGTTCAAATTCACGGTTTTTACCGCGCCCTGCGTGACGAAGGCGACCCGCTTGCCGTCCGGGCTGGCGACCGGGGCGAACTTGCTGCCGGTTCCATACGTGAGCTGCACGGGCGAGCCGCCCCCCAGCAGATAAATTTGCGTGCGGCTGCTGTCGTTGCGATTGGAAGCGTAGAGCAGGCTTTTGCCGTCTATAGTCCAGGCCGGGTCAGCCTTGTTGGACTTGTCGTCGGCGGGCGTCAGCCGTCGCAGGTCGGAGCCGTCGGCGCGTATAGCGTACAGGCTCGTCTCCCCTTTTTTATCCTGCCGCACGAACGCGATATAATTCACCGTGTCGAAATTGACGCCCTCCACGCTGCCGACGACGCCCTGTCGCGAAATCCAATAATAAATGCCGATGAGCGTCAGGAGCAGCAGCAGGAAAATCAGCGTCCACAGCTGCCGCCGCCGTTTCTCGCGCGCCCACCAGTCCGGCAATGCGCCCGCATTCGGAGTGATTTTCGGGTTGGTATCCGCCATGAAACCGCCTGTTCTGGTTTGATTAAAGTGAAAATCTACGGTTGTCGCGCGTGTCGTGACGCCGCAAAGAAATTC
>JBBRNU010000811.1:0-1976 GCA_038230115.1 Chthonomonadales bacterium
AGCAGCTGGGCAGTCTGAATCAGGCGCGTCCGCTGCCGCCCGTCCGCCCTGCGCCCGGAACCAGCCGTCCGCCCGAAGAGCCGTCCGCGCCGCTGCCCTTTATAGAGTTGGCCTACTTCAACGGTCTGGGCGGCTTTACGACCGGCGGGAAGGAGTACGCGATTTATCTGGGGCCGGACACGCAGACGCCCGCGCCCTGGATCAACGTGATGGCGAACCCGCAGTTCGGAACCCTCGTTTCCGAATCGGGCATGGGCTATTCGTGGTTCGGCAACAGCCAGAGCAACAAGCTGACGCCCTGGTCCAACGACCCGGTCGCCGATCCGTGCGGCGAAGTCCTTTACCTCCGCGACGACGAGTCGGGCGAGGTCTGGACGCCCACGCCGCGCCCGATTCGCGAGCTGGACGCCTACCGCACCCGGCACGGGCAGGGCTACACCGTTTTCGAGCATCACAGCCACGCCATCGAGCAGGAACTGACGACATTTGTTCCGGTGGATGACGGCGGCGGAGCGCCGGTTCGCATCCAGCGCCTGCGCCTGCATAACGCCTCCTCCCATCCGCGCAAACTGACGGTGACGGCTTATGTAGAGTGGACGTTGGGGGTGGAGCGCGAAGAGACGCAGATGCACGTCGGAACCTGGTGGGACGCCGACAGTCAGGCGCTGCTCGCCCGCAACGCCTATCACCCGGACTATGGCGGGCGCGTCGCCTTTCTCAGCGGCTCCCTGCCCGCCGCGTCCTACACCGGCGACCGCACGGAGTTTCTGGGGCGCAACGGCTCGCTTGCAAAGCCGGCGGCGCTGGGACGCGAACGCCTGTCACGGCGCGTCGGCATGGGCCTCGACCCGTGCGGCGCGCTTCAGGCGACCCTCACGATCGAGCCGGGACAGACGACGGAGCTGGCCTTTCTGCTGGGGCAGGCGGCGGACGTGAGCGAGGCGCGTTCGCTGGCGCAGCGGTTCCGTGATCCGGCGCAAGTGGAAGCGGCGCTCCAGACGACCAAAGACTGGTGGGACAAGACGCTGGAGACAATCCAGGTCGAAACGCCGGAATTGTCCGTGAATTTGCTGCTGAATCGCTGGCTGCTCTACCAGGATTTGAGCTGCCGCGTGTGGGGACGCTCGGCCTTCTATCAGTCGGGCGGCGCGTTCGGCTTTCGCGATCAACTGCAGGACTCGATGGCGCTGGTCTATGCCGACCCAACAGGGGCGCGCGAGCAGCTGCTGCGCTCGGCCTCCCGCCAATTTCTGGAAGGCGACGTGCAGCACTGGTGGCATCCCCCCGGCGGCGCGGGCGTCCGCACCCGCATCTCCGACGACCTGCTCTGGCTGCCCTTCGTGGCCGCGCAGTACGTGCGCGTGACCGGGGATACGGGCGTTCTGGACGAATCGGTCGCGTTTCTCGAAAGCAAGCCGCTGGAACCGGAGGAACACGAGCGTTTCCATCAGCCGGGGGTATCGCTGCAAAAAGCGACCCTGCTGGAACACTGCCGCCGCGCCATTCAAAAAGGATTTACGTCCGGGCCGCACGGCCTGCCGCTGATCGGAACCGGCGATTGGAACGACGGCCTGAACCGCGTCGGCGTCGAGGGCAAGGGCGAAAGCGTCTGGCTCGCCTGGTTCCTGATTCACGTCCTCAACGATTTCGCGTTCCTGCTGCGCGAGCAGGCGGGCCGCGAGGTTCAGATTACGGAAACCGGCGAAGCGCTTTCGCCTCCCGCCGACGCCCGTTCCCGCAGCCCGGAAGCCGACGAGTGGGAAGCGAAAGCGAAGCGGCTGGCGGAGACGATCGAGGCGCAGGCGTGGGTGGGCGGGTGGTATCGCCGCGCATACTTCGACGATGGCCCGCCGCTCGGCTCGGCGGCACGCGTGGAGGCAAAACTCGACTCCCTGCCGCAGTCATGGGCGGTCATCAGCGGCGCGGGCGACCCGGCGCGGGCCGCGCAGGCCTTGCAGGCGGTCGAAGAGCATCTG
>JBBRNU010000812.1:0-1974 GCA_038230115.1 Chthonomonadales bacterium
CTCGGAACCACTGCCATAACGTTTTATAGAGACTACGACCCTGTTTGTCTACATAGTTCAACCCAATACTGGGGTTAACTAAATAGTATAGCATGACTGGGATTTGAACGTAAAAACGAATGCATTAAAAGCGTTCCCCCTCTTCGGCATACAGACGCTCGCAGTCAAAGGCTTCTGGCGGCGCACTGCTCATAGGAAAACGAAAAGCCGATGCGCTGCAGAACAGGAGCGCCGTCAGGGTTCCCTACTGGTTTGTATTGTACTGGCATAGGCGGGTCGAGCGCAAGGGAAATTCCTCGATCCGACCGGAAAACCGGCAGGAGTTCGCGCAAGCGGCGCGGAAATAGCCCGCGCAACGCATTTTAAACGCCACCTGCCACTGAGGATCGCCTGCGCGTGGGACGGGGGCGAACGAGATGGTAACCCCGTTCTAAAACGCGAAGAGCGCCTACGTGGCCTGCAATGCCCAAACGCCAGAGCGTGTTTAGCCCGCGCAGGCGGGCTTCACAATTCCTGCCGGGGGTTTCAACCCCTCGGCTTCCCGTTTTGCATATCAGAACGGGCATTCATTCGCGCTCGACGCGCCTGGCAGCGGAGCGGGCTTGAGAAGCAAGTGGGGCATTTTGAAGATTTTACGAGCGTTTGAGGAAGGAGCTTATTTTTCATGGCTGCGGATGGCAAAATCGGAATCGCCCTGCTTTCGTTCGCCCACATTCACGCGCGCGGGTATGCCGACCAGATACGCGACAGCCCCGACTGCGTGACGGTCGCCGCATGGGACGAGGACGCCGAGCGGGGCCAGATGGAGGCCGACGCGCGCGGCCTGCCTTTCCACGCCAATCTGGACGATATTCTGGCTCTGCCGGAAGTCGAGGCCGTCGTCATCAACGCGCCGACCGCGATGCATCACGACGTTCTTTTGGCTTCGGCGCGCTACGGAAAGCATATCTTTACCGAGAAATCTTTGACTCTCACCACCGTCGAGGCCAGTGAAGCGATGCGGGCCATCGAAGACGCAGGTGTGAAATTCATGATTTCGCTGCCCTCGCGGTCGCGCCCGGAAATCCTGTTCGCCAAGCAGGTTCTGGATCAGGGTCTGCTCGGCGACGTGACGGAAATGCGCGCCCGTATCGCCCACTCCGCCGCGTTCGACCGCTGGTTCGACGGCGGGCTGGCGTGGTTCGGCGACGAAGCGCAGTCGGGCGGCGGAGCGTTTTTCGACCTGGGCTGTCACCGCGTGGACATCATGCGCTGGTTTCTGGGCGAGCCAGCGTCGGTCGTGGCGCAAATGACGAATTTTTCTCATGCCTACGACATTGACGACAGCATGGTCGCTACCGTCACGTTCCGAAACAAGGCGATTGGGATTATTGACGTGTCGTGGGTGCATCGGCACGGCCCGAACCCGCTGGAAATTTACGGTTCAGAAGGTTATCTTGGCATTGACACGTCGCTGAACGGCCCCAAAATCCAACTGGTCAGCAACAAACTGAGCGCGGGCGGCATTCATGGCGTCCTGACGCCCACGACGCTGCCGCCCGCCCAGCCGTCCCCCATGCAGCAGTGGATTTCGGCGATCAAGGACGGAACGACAACAACCATCAGCCTGTACGACGCCTACAACCTCGTCCAGTTGATGGAAGGCTGCTACACGGCAGGACGGGAGGGTCGGGAGTTTACCTTCTGACCCGCCTCAGCAGCCGAACTGCCTGCCGGAACTTGCCGAGATTTGAAAACTCCCGACAGAAAAAAGCGTGTTGGCTGGAGGTTGCCCCCCCCGGCAACAAAAAACAGGCGTCCCGCGGACGCACACTTCGCTGTGTTGTGAACATGCAGCGAACCCCTACATCGTAAGGAATGAGCAACGTTTCAACGGAGAGATGCCGCGTCCGCAGGACGCTTGCACTTTATTGCCGGGGGTTTTCAACCTCCGGCAGACCGCTTGCACTTTATTGCCGGGGGTTTTCAACCTCC
>JBBRNU010000813.1:0-1973 GCA_038230115.1 Chthonomonadales bacterium
AATAATACAAGCATCTTCAGGAAAGGAGAGGGAGTCGATTGATGAGTGATTCCCCGGCAAGCCCCTGCGTGGTCGCCACGCTCTGCCAGCATTGCGGAGGCGACTGCGAACCGCAGCGCATCACGCTGACGCTGCGCCGCGCGCAGTTCGGTTTCGCGGTCATGCGAAACGTTCCCGCGGACGTGTGCCAGAACTGCGGCGAGTCGCAGTTCACCATCCCGACGACGGGCGCGCTGATTACCGCCCTGCAATCGAAACGGACGCCCGATGAAATCGCGCTGATACCCATCTACGATTTCGCGGTCGTTCACGCGTAGTTCTCAGTTTCCGCCGCCCTGCGGAAACGCGCCGCCATTTTCGCCCTCTCTCACCTGTTGATAAAAACGTCCTCCGGCAAAATTCCGCCGGGGGACGCGCTGATTCTCCTTACCGGCGCGCTGATTCCAGCCGCGTCCCCATTTCCTGCTGTCACAACGCCGGGTCGGGGCGTAATAATCAACAGGGGATTGGCCTGACGCGCTTCCGCGTGAACAACCGCCTAACCCCCCGGCCCCCTTCCCCACCGGGGACGGGGGAGACGAGACAACAATCGTGCGCTTTTACCTGACTTCTGCCAGGAACAAAAAGGGCAGAGACGATGCCTACACAACATTTGACTCGCAGACTCAAGGTCCATCTCCCCTTCCCCTGTGGGGAAGGGGCCGGGGGTTAGGCGCGTTGGTTATTTGAATCCGAAACGCAGTTGGCCCGCGACGAGAAATTATGCCTGATCTAACTTTTACGTGCGACTTGAACGCGCCCCTCGCGAAAGTCTGGGCGTTTCACGCGACGGTGGAAACGCTGTTCCAACTGACGCCGCCCGACAAACACGCCCATTTGGAAGGCGCGGCGGAACCGATGCGCGCCGGGGTCGTCTACCATATTCGCGTGCGGCAGTACGGCTTGATCCCGATTCGGATGCAGTCGGAAATCGTGGAATACACGCCGCCTGCGGGGTTTGTGGACATTCAGGTTCCCGGCAAGGGGCCGTTCAAGGCGTGGCGGCATCAGCATCAATTCACGGCGCTGTCCGAAGACTGCACGCGCTTGACCGATCACGTCACGTATGAAATGCCACTCGGCCCGCTCGGCTGGCTGGCCGACAAACTCGTCGTGCGGCGCGACATCGAAAAAATGTTCGCTTACCGGCATCGCGTGACGCGCGCCGCGCTGGAACAAACGCCGCCCGCGCCCTGAGCCGATTTCGTCCCGCCCGCGAAGGCCGGCGAAAACTTGCGCGACAACAGACCGCCTGCCGGAGATTCAACCTCCAACAGGAAAAAGCCGGCGGCCTCGCGGACGCCATACGCACTGCTTACCAATGATTCTTGCGTCCGGCAGGACGCTTGCATTTTGGCGCCGGAAGTTGAACCTCCGGCAGCGCCGCTTGTCTGAAATACGAACGCAGTCCCTCTGCAGCGCAGGCAGGAACGGGACGCCGCGCGTGGAACCAACGCGTATGGAAGTTTCGCCCTCGAAATCGGTCGCCCCGGAACCCGCCGATCCGCCGGAAAGCGCGCTGCACGACGACGCCCTGCTGTTCATCGTCGAGTCGCTGCGGGACGCTTTGCAGCGCGGCGAGGCCGACGCCTGCCGCAAATACGCGAAAAAAGCGGGCCGCTTTCGGCTGAAGGCGGCGGTCGGCGCGCTGTGCGAACTGCTTGCGCCGCCCCCGAATCTGACGCGGCGGCTGTGGCGGCGCGGCGCGTTGTGGAGCGCGTCGCGCACCGAAGCGGCGACCGCGCTCTGGCAGATCGGCGACTCGCAGGCGCTGCCCGCCCTCACGCAGGCGCTGTTCGACCCGGAACTGGCCGTGCGCGACGCGGCCAGCATCGCCCTGCAATCGTTCGGCCCGGAAGCGGCCCCTCTCCTGCTGCGGCATTTGTGCGAGCGGGAAGACTGGTCGCTGGCGGGCATGAAAGCCGTCATCGAGA
>JBBRNU010000814.1:0-1968 GCA_038230115.1 Chthonomonadales bacterium
CCTAACCCCCTGACCCCCTTCCCCACCGGGGAAGGGGACGGCGAAACATCGAGTTTGCGGGGGAAGCGCAGAATTGACATGTATTAGCGCACTGGCGGGGTTGTTCACGCCTGCTGGCTCGTTCTCGATTTTGGGAAAAAGCGCAGGGTTTTTGTTTCGCTTCCCCGGTGGGGAAGGGGGTCAGGGGGTTAGGAGGTTCCCCGGTAAGAAATGGGAAGCGCGTCGGCGATTGGAAGGGGGCCGGGGGGTTAGGGTGGATTGTCTTCAAAGCGATTTCGGGGGGTCGTGAAATGCGGATCAGCAGTCGCGCGCCGGTGCGGATTGATTTCGCGGGCGGATGGACGGACGTGGGCGTTTTTGCGCGGGGCGCGGGCGGGGCGGTCGTGAACGCGGCGATCTCGCATTACGTCACGGGCGAACTGGAAGTCGCCGACGAATCCGAAGTCGCCTATGCGCGGGCGACAGGCGGCGAGGGGCTGCGGGTCGCGTACCAATCGTCGCTGCCGTCCGGGTCGGGACTGGGAACGTCGTCGGCGCTCAACGTCGTCTGGCTGAGTCTGGTCAAGTCGCAGATTACGAATGACGCCGACCGGGCCAGGATCGCCGAACTCGCTTATCAGTTGGAGGCGATGTTAGGCATTCTGGGCGGCAAGCAGGATCAATACGCCAGCGCGTTCGGCGGCTTCAATTATCTGACGTTCGGCGAAACGGTCGGCGTGGAGCGGCTGACGCTGGCCCCGGAAACCCTAGTGACGCTGGAAAGTCGGCTCGTGTTGTGTTACACCGGCAAGCCGCGCTTATCCGGCAACATCCATGAGGCGGTCTGGGGGGCGTTTCGACGCGGCGCCCCGGCGACGGTGAAGGCGCTGTACGGGCTGCGCGACTGCGCCCAGGCCGCGCGAACGGCCCTGCTGACCGGCGACATCGAGGGGCTTGCCGGCGTTCTGCGCGAAAACTGGACGCAGCAATGCGCGCTCGACCCCTCAGTGACCAATGCACAGATTGACGGCCTGTTCGCCGAAGCGACGGAAGCGGGCGCGCGGGGCGGCAAGGCGTGCGGGGCGGGCGGCGGGGGCTGCCTGCTGTTTTGCGCGCAGCCGGGCCGACAGAACGCCGTCGCCGACGCCCTCTCGCGGGCCGGTGCGCGCGTGATCCCCTTCACCTTCGATTTCACCGGCCTGCAAGTGACGCGCGAGGAATGAGGAAGTGAGGAAGAATAGGCAATTTCAGGCGCGAGGCGTCAGAACCTTTCGTCGTAAAGATTCTCGCGGTCGAACGCTTCGTCCGGCAGAACCGGCCACTGTCGGTTTTCATCGGCAAAAGCGTCCATCGCCCGTACGTTTTCTTCTACCGTCATTTCCGAGGGGGCTATATTTGCGCCGTTCATCAGGGGCGGCAGATTCTTGTTCATCTGGGCGATCTCATCCAGCGCAGCGCTGAACTCCTCCTGCGTGGCCTTAAAGTAGAAATGGCTGCGGTCTGGTTCGTACTGCGCGACGACGGTTTCGCTCGGTCGTCCGTCATCGGCGGTCTCCGGCAGGTTTTCGGTCAGGAGTTGTTTGACGAACGCTGCCGGTTCCAGCCCCTTTTGACGGGCCGCCGCCAGAACGCGCGCCTGTTCGGTCGGCGTCAAATCAAGGGTCAGGGTCATTTCGGTTTTCCACCTTTTTCGTCCGGTTCCGTCCGGCGGGCGTTCTCGAATTTCTGCCCGAAGGCAGCGGCGCGGAACCTTTTGAAATTAGTATAGCATAGGCGTTGAGATCGGGAGGAATGATGCAGCGTGGACGGCGGGCGTTCAGAAGCGTAACCTGGTTTTGCTTATGTCTGGCAGCTCTGTGTCTGGCGGGTCTGGGCGCGCGGGCGGAACTGCGGGCGGGCGCGGCCAAAGTCAGCATCACGCCGGACGTGAAGACGCGGGCGATTCCGCTCGGCGGCTATGCGGCGCGGCGGGGCGCTCCGGCGACCGGC
>JBBRNU010000815.1:0-1965 GCA_038230115.1 Chthonomonadales bacterium
AATGCTGCGCTCGCTTACTCCTCCACTTGCCTTTTTTCTACTCTCTACTGTCTACGGCCTGCTCACTGGACTGTGTGCCGAGGAGATGCAGCAGAATCCCCATGACCTTGCCGATATGTTCGAGGTAATAGTCTTCCGAGTCGATGCGCGCTGTCGTTCCTTCCAGTTCCAAAAACTTCCATCGCTCTCCGGTCGTCACCGCGCCATACACGCTGCCCGGCCCCTGCCCGTCCATAGCGTTGAACCGCTGCGCCGCCAGCATCTCCGCCAGACACTGCCCGTACCCCCGCTTCATGTCCTCGTTCTTGGCTTCGACCAGCATGACTATGGGCGCTTCGATGAACAGTTGGCGCGGCGTGCGCGTGAGAATGTAATCGCAAAATCCGTCCAGCCCCTGCGCCTTGTCCACGTCGAAAATAACGCCGGAGAAAAAGCCGACCTGCCGCCCTGTCATGCGCCAAATCTCCAGCAGTACAGGCGCGATAATCAGTTCGGAACGCGCCTTTTCGGTGGAAACCGACAGCGCGAGAGGAACAAACGCATCGAGTTGCGCGCGAAATTCCGAACGCAGCGCAACTTCGGGCGTGTCGGCGAAGAGGTTTAGCGTCTCGTCTACGGTCAGGCCGAATTGCCGGGTCAGCGCGGGCAAAGTGAATTCCGAATAAGCCATCGAGACGCCCCTTTTCTCAAAACCGTGTGTCGGGGTCGGGAAGCCGGGTCTTTTATAGGCCCGCACAAAGCCAGCGCTTCACTGGGTTTTTATACCCCTGATTGCGCTCAGTAGATTTTCCATAACCCCTGCGTCGCCAACTCGATGAGATGCCCGTCGGGGTCGCGGAAGTACAGGCTGCGCCCGCCGTTCCCGCCGACCACTTCGCTTTCGATGGCGACGTTATCCGCGGTCAACTTCGCGCGCCACGCCGCCAGGTCTTCCGCCGCAATCGCGAACGCAAGATGCAGCCTGCCGTCGCCATCATGCGGGGGAATCAGACCGCCCGGAACCAGGTTCGGGCCGGTCGAGCCGCCCTTCACAAAAAGCAGCAGAACCTGCTGGTCGGCCACGTTCAGGGCGACCAGGCGCGCTTCGGCCAGCAGTTCCGGGAAGCCGAACAGGGTTTGATAGAACGCGCGGGCGCGCGGCAAATCGGCGACGTAAAGCGCGGTTTCCAAAACGCCCTGAATGCTTGGCATGTCTGCCTCCTCGCTGACGGGGAATTCGCGGGGATGCGGGTATACTGTCAACTGCCGCGCGCCTCGCGTCGCTTCAAGATTAGGGATTACGAAGCCGGTTACGGAATGCGCCGGGGAACGTTTGCGGCGCGCGAAGTTGGAAATCAGGACTTTGTGTCAGATAGGCGGCGTTTGCCGGAGGTTAAAAACCCCCGGCACAAAAGGGCAGGCGTCCTGCGGACGCGGCGTCGCTCCTATGTTTGCGCCTTTCTTGCGGTCTGGCAGGTCGGCGCGCGTTCCTGGCGTGAGTCGAGTGTGCGTCTGCAGGACGCCTGTTTTTTGTTGCCGGGGCAACCTCCGGCAAAGGGTTCGGACGGGAAGCGAATTGAGACGCGAAGGAAACGACACTGGCTGATGCGGCGAGGGGCGCGAGGCGGACGCGCGCAAGTCTGGCCCTGACCTGCGGGGCGGTCAACTTTCTCTATGCCCTGTATATCGGCGCGATCAGCGCGCTGCTGCCCGCCATTGGCGCGACGTTTCAGTTAGGCCCGGCGGCGCAGGGGCGGCTGTTTCCCGCCGATTTCGCCGGCTTTATCCTCGGCGTCCTCCTCTGTGGCGTCCTCTCCGACCGCTGGGGGCGCAAGACTGTCCTCCTGGCCGGGGTTGCCGCCTACACCCTGGGCCGGTTCCTGTTTGCCCTCGCGCCAAACTTCAACCTTGCACTTCTGGCCGCCGGACTGATCGGAGCGGGCAGCGGCGCGATTGAGACCGTCGCAAGCGCCCTGACCACCGACT
>JBBRNU010000816.1:0-1941 GCA_038230115.1 Chthonomonadales bacterium
CGCACTCCGTCGAGGGCGCGATCATTCAGCCGCTGGTCGGCTCGGCGAGCGACCGGCTGGAAACGCGCTGGGGTCGCCGCCGCCCGTTCATGCTGATTTTCCTGACGTTGTCGGCTCTGATACTCCTGCTGACGCCCGCCCTCGCGTATCTGCCCGGCGGCATTCGGCTGGGCGCGCTGGTGGCGAGCATTTTCCTGTTCACCGTCCTGTTCAACATCGGTTTCGATCCCTACCAAGCCCTGATGCCCGACATCACGCCGGAAGCGCAACGCGGGCGCGTGACCGGCGTCTGGGCGCTGTTCGGCAACTTCGCACAGGCGGCGATTCTATTGCTGCCGCTGCTCGCTTTGCAGCTGCTGGGGATACATCTGTCGTTCGCCAACCAGTTCGCCATCATCGCCGGGCTGATGGTCGCGACGACGCTGCTGACCTGCGCGCTGGTGAAGGAACCGGCGCGGGTCGGGGCCGTAGGGAAGCGCAAGGGGTTCGCCGTAGAAATCGCCCACGCGCTGCACGGCCTGCGTACTTTGCGGCAGGCGGCCAAAGCGATGCTGGTGTTTGCGATTGCCGGGGCGGGAATCGGGGCCGTCGTTCCGAACTTGAGCATTTTCGTCAAGACGATCACGCATTGCTCCGATCAGCAGGCGATGCTGATGGGGTTTGTCCTGATGATTTCCACGGTTGTGGGCGTGCTGCCGTTCGGCTGGCTGACGGATCGCATCGGCCCCAAGCGCGTGGTTTTTATCGCCTTCGGGCTGATTGCGCTTGCCGCCCTGTGCGCGCTGAAAGTGACGACGCTGCCGCAAATCGTCGCCATCATGATTGTCGCCGGGCTGGGAAACGCGGCGCAGGCGGCGGCGGCGTATCCCCTGTTGACCGAGCTGGTTCCCGCCGAGGAGTTCGGATTTTATACCGGGTTTCAGTCTACGATGCTTTCGCTGGCGCAGCCGGTGACGGTCGTCGTGACCGGCGCGCTGATCAACGGCGGCGGGGGCGGCTATCGGGTTGTATTCGGCGTGTGCGCCTTGTGCGTGCTGGCGGCGATGGCGGTTCTGACGACGGTGCATAAAAGCGCGGCCCCCGGCGAAATCGCGGCGCGCAACCGCGAGCAGGGCCGCGAGGCTGGCGCGTAATGCGAAGCCGCATTCTCAGCGGTCTGATCGGGCTGGCGATTTTTCTGGCCCTGTGCTTCGGCGGGCTGGCCCCGTTCGCGCTGGGCGTGGTCGTCCTGACTGCGCTCGCCGCTTACGAAGTGGCGACGGCCTATCGCCGCGCCCAAACGCTGGACGCAACCGGAGCGCCGGGGAACGCGACCGGGGCGGAGGCGCAACCGGGGGTCGGGCATTGGCTCAATCCGCTCTTAGCGGGCGCGGCAGTCGTGATGCCGCTGGCGGCCTGGCGGCTGGCGCAAACAGCGTCTCCCCTCACCTTCTTATTCGCCATCGAGCGGGCGGCGTGGGTGGGCTTGTTTGCCCTCCTGCTCTGGCGCGCGGCGCGCACCGGGCGGACGCTGGGGCGCGGACGCGCGGTTTATGGCCTGTTCGCGTTCTGGTATCTGGGCGAGTTCAGCGCGCTGGTCTTGCTGCGCGGTCTGCCGGGGCGGATCACGGTCGCTGGCTTCGGAACGGAAGACAGGGGCGCGTGGCTGCTGCTGTTCGTGGCGGTTTGCGTGTGGGCGACCGATACTTGCGCGTATTTCGTCGGGCGCAGTCTGGGGCGGCATAAGCTGGCCCCCTCCCTGTCGCCGAACAAAACCATGGAGGGCGCGCTGGGCGGACTGACGGGCGCGATCGGCGTCGGCGCGGCCTTCGGCAGTTGGCTGGGCCTGCCGCTCTGGGCGGGACTGGCGGTCGGAGCGATTGCCGGGATCGCCGGGCAGCTGGGCGACCTGTTCGAGTCGGCCCTGAAGCGCGAGATCGGCGTCAAGGATTTCGGGCGGGC
>JBBRNU010000817.1:0-1938 GCA_038230115.1 Chthonomonadales bacterium
ACAACGCCAGCATTTATCTCAACGAACTGAAAAATCTGGAAAACGAGGAGTGGAGCGACCGGGCGCAGCAGGTTCTCCCCTCTGGCGTCACGGCCTACGAAGCGCCGCCCGAAGCGCGCAGCTGGGTCGAGGCCGGCAAAACGGCGCACGTTCGCCAGACCGCCATCAGCGCGATTGATGGCGACGCCCTCCTGCTCGACGCCGACGCCCTTCTGCGCCCGACCAGCGTGAACCTGGAACTGCCGCGTTTGAAAGAATTGACCGCCCTGTCGTCGCAAACTGCCACGACAATGGCGACGCCTGCCGCGCTTGTCACGAGCGGCGCGGTCGCTGTGGGCGACGCGCGGGATGCAGGCCGGGTCATTGCCGCAGGCCGCGAGACGGTCGGCGGCGGCGCGGTCGCGGTTTCGCCTTCCGCTGCGGCAGGAACGGGTTTGCTGGCGACGGCTGCGACCCCAACTCCGCTCCCTATTGCAAACGCGGGCGATCACTCCCTGACGGCCCGCCTGTTCGCGCGCGGCGGGCCGCGGCTCGTCAGCGACGTGCGCGAAATCGGAACCCTGATGCTGGGCGACGCCGCGCTCACGCGACCGGGCGGGCTGACGAACGTGGATTATCTCATTCACCTGGCCTGCCGCGAATCGAATTTTCCGGCCCGCGAGGACGCGATTCGCAGCAGCCTGGAAGCCGGGCTGGAATTGGCCGACGAATACGGATTAAAAACGCTGATTCTGCCCAATCTGGGCGGTGGCGACAACGATTATCCCCCGGAAGGCGCGATTTCGCTGGCGCTTCAGGTGATCGGCGAATACCTCAACACGCTGGATCGTAACACCGGTATCGAACAGATTTATCTCGTGGCGGACGGTACGCTGGAAGAGCGAACGCTGATGCGCGCGATGGAACGCTTCCTTCCGCCGGTCATTCCGCTGCCCGGCCCCATGCCCGGCGACGACGACCATTAGAATCGTCCGGCGTTTCGGGGCGGCAATAACGGGAATTGCGAAAATGCGGCGGAGCTTGCGTCGGTCAGGAGTTTTTCATGCAGATTCGCGCGGCCTTGCTGCCACAGCTCGCGGGCGATGTTTCTCAAACGGTTTGTATTGTCGTGGACGCGCTGCGCGCGACGACCGTGATTCCCACGCTGTTCGCGCGGGACTGCCCGCGCGTTTATGTCGCCGACGCACATGGCAAGGCCCGCGATTTCGCCAGGGCGAACGGTTACGTGTTGTGCGGAGAAACCGAGGGGTACAAGGTCGAGGGGTTCGATTACGGCAACTCGCCGGTCGAGTTTGCCCAACTGGATTTCACGGACCGGCCCGTTGTCCTGTCCACCACGAACGGAACCAAAGCGACAGCGGCGGTCGCCGACGCGCGCCGGGTATTCTTAGGAGCGGCGATCAACCGCATGGCGGTCTGTCAGGCCGCGTGGCGCGAGGCGGGCGCGTCCGGTTCCGACATCGTAATCGTCTGTTCCGGCACGCGCGATCAGTTCACGCTCGAAGACGCGACCGTCGCGGGATTGTACGTGGAAGGATTGGTCGCGCAGGCCGGGGCATGGGACTTTCCCGACGTCGCGGATTCGGCGATTGCCTGCCGCCGTCTCTGGCAGAATGAGCCGAATCTGGTGCGCGGCTGGATGGAGGGCATTCACGCGCGCACGCTGGCCGACCGGGGCTTCGGCGAGGATGTCGGCTATTGCGCCGCTATTGATACGCTATCCCACATTCCCACGCTGGTGTCAGAAGCCGAAGTTGAAACCGTCCGCGCGCCCGTTCTGCTGGTGCGGTAGCCGAGTGCACGAGAGCGTTGCCGGGCTATAAAAGCCCCGTCAGGCAGGCGAACCAGTTCGCGCGCTTCGCTGGGCGTGTGCGGGGCTATAAAAGCCCCGGCACGGAGGCTTCGCCAAGCGTCCTCGCGGACGCGACATGTAGCCAT
>JBBRNU010000818.1:0-1931 GCA_038230115.1 Chthonomonadales bacterium
ACGTGCAGGGCGCGCTCGCCTTTTTCGAAAATGAGCGCGGCGGCAAATTTGTTCGCCTGCCGGGGCCGTCCAATTTAGGCAAGTGTCAGGCTATTCTCGCAGCCGATGCGAACCGCGACGGCCAGATGGACATCGTGGCCCTGAAAGCCGACGGCGCGATTGTCCGCATCTCGCGGGACGCGGCGAAAAACGCTTGGGAAGTGGTGGAACTCGCGCGCTGGCCGCAGGGCGCGAACGACAAGACGGCGCGTCTGCTGGCGGGCGACCTGGACAACAACGGCGGCATAGACCTTATCGCGTCGGGCCGGGCCGGAACGCAAATCTTCCTCTGCGACGAAAAAGGCGCGTATCAGCCGCTCGCCGCTCCCATTACGGCCCGCGTGACCGCTGTCGCCACGCCCGGCGCTAACGGCCATCTCGATCTGCTGGGCGTGAACGCCGCTGGGCAACCGGTGCGTCTCGTCAACAAAACGACGAAAAACTACCATTGGCAGATCATCAAGCCGCGCGCCGATTACGTGGAGCCGCCCGTCGGCAACCAGCCTGCGTCGGGCAGCCAGCGCATCAACGCGTTCGGCGTGGGCAGTGAAATCGAAATTCGCGCCGGACTGCTGTACCAGAAACAGCCTGTTACCGGCCCGACGGTTCACTTCGGACTGGGCGACAAC
The DNA here is from genome assembly GCA_038230115.1 of Chthonomonadales bacterium. GTDB lineage: Bacteria > Armatimonadota > Chthonomonadetes > Chthonomonadales > Chthonomonadaceae > JBBRNU01. The sequence goes on from JBBRNU010000818.1 coordinate 669, forward strand.
GCGCAGGCGAACGCGGCCCGGATTTTCTGGACGTGCGGTACGTCACAGGCCGAATTCGCCGAGCCGACGGTTCCTCCGCAGTCGGAATACTTGATGAAGGCGGACGCAATGCTGGTCGCCGCGCAGCGTTTGCACGGCTCCTGTCCCTGGCTGTTCGCGTGGGACGGGACGCGCATGAAACTGGTCACGGACTGCATCTGGCGCTCGCCGCTCGGCCTTCGCATCAACGCGCAGGTCACGGCGGGCGTGACGCAGACGCAGGACTGGGTGAAAATCCGGGGCGATCAACTCACGCCCCACGACGGCTACTACGACCTGCGAATCTGCGCCGAATTGTGGGAAACGCATTTCTTCGATCATCTCGCCCTGATGACGGTTGACCACCCGCAGGGAACCGAGATATTCGTGGACGAGCGGTTCGCGATTCCGCCGCCCCCGCTCGCTGTACGCGCCACGACGTCCGTTCAGCCGGTGCGCGCGGCCCGCGACGACCGAGGCCTGGACGTGACCGACGTGGTGCGGGCGCGCGATGGGCGCTACCTTGATACGTTCGGGCGCGGCGCGTATCAGGGCGTGACCCGCGACCATTACGTCGAACTCGACCTGAGCGACACGCCCGCCAACAAGCCTTTCGTTCTGATTGCGACCGGCTGGATTCATCCGACCGATAGTTCCGTCAACATCGCGATCAGCCAGGGACGGCACGCGCCGCCGCAGGGGTTGAGTTTGGAAGTGGCGGACGGCAGAGGGGGCTGGCGCGTGGCGAAACCGGGCCTGGGCTTCCCCGAAGGCAAAATCAAGACCGTCACGCTGGACATGACGGGCGTTTTCACGCCCGGCGCTCCGCGCCGCGCTCGCCTGCGAACCAACCTGGAAATCTACTGGGACGCGATTGGCTGGGCGACCGCGCTGCCCCAAACGCCGCTCAAGACGCAGCGACTGACCGCTAATTACGCCGACCTGCATTATCGCGGCTTCTCGACCACGAACCAGCCGGACAACTCGCACCCGGAAATTCCCGATTACGCGCCGGTCGGGGCGAGCGGGCAGCGGTGGCGGGATTTGATCGGCTGCTACACGCGCTACGGCGACGTCGGCCCCCTGCTGTCGAAGATTGACGACCGCTACGTCATCATGAACGCGGGCGACGAGCTGTCGCTGCGCTTCCCGGTCGCGCCGCCTCCGCCCGCAGGATTTGTGCGCGATTACGTGCTGATCGGCGACGGCTGGGTCAAGGACGGCAATTTCAACACGACCTATTCC
>JBBRNU010000819.1:0-1923 GCA_038230115.1 Chthonomonadales bacterium
GACGGCTTCGCCGATGCGGGCGAGCAGGCGGGCCAGACGCTGCGTGCCGCGCGTGAAGTCGCCGAGCCGGATGTTTTCGTTGGGAGCGTGGGCGCGCACGCCGGGGTATTCGATGCCGGGACTGACGACGGGCAGGCCGAGCAGTCCGGCGAACCACCACATCGGGCCGGAGCCGCCGACGATTGGAATAATGGAAACCGGCCTGCCTTCCATTTCCTCGGCGGTTTCGACGGCCAGTTTCACCAACGGATGGTCGGGGTCCACTCTGGCCGGACGCTGCCCGCCCGCGTAATGAACCTGCACGTCGGCGAAACCCTGCTGGTCGAGGTGGGCGCGCAGGGCGCGAAACACCTGTTCGGGGTCTTGGTCGGGAACCAGGCGGAAATCAATTTTGGCCCGCGCCTCGGCGGGCAGCACGGTTTTCGCGCCCTGCCCCTGCCAGCCGCTGTCCAATCCGCAGATCGTCAGCGTCGGCTCGAAGACCGCGCGCCGCTGATATTCCAGCCCGGCAGTCTGCGGCCCGCCCAGAAAACCGCCTTCGCCCAACCCGAATTGCAGGCGCGTTGACGTCTCGTCGCTCGGCAGGGCGTCGAGCAGTTGCAAATCGCGCAGGGACGCGGGCCGGGCCGCGTCGTAATGGCCCGGAATCAGAATCCGCTCGTTGGCGTCCTTGAGCGTGGACAAGGCCCAGACGAGCCGCCACGCCGCGTTGGGCAGGATCGAGCCGCCCATGCCGGAATGCGCGTCGTAGGCTATGGTCTTGACGGACAATTCGAAATACGCGATGCCGCGCATGCCGCAGTAGAGAAACGGGTTGCCACTTTCATCTACGCCGCCCTCTTCCCAGATGCAGGCGTCGGCTTGCAGCCGCTCCTGATGCCGCTCGACCCACGCGCCCAGATGCGGGCTGCCGACCTCTTCCTCGCCTTCCACGACGAATTTGACGTGAAAGGGAAACGCGCCGTCATGCGCGTCCCGGATCGCGTCGAGGGCGAGCAGGCGCGAAACGATATGCCCTTTGTCATCCCCGACGCCGCGCGCGAACGCCTTGTCGTCACGCCGAGTCAAGGTAAAGGGCGGGCTGTCCCACAATTCCAGCGGCTCGGCAGGCTGCACGTCATAGTGATTGTAAAACAGAACGGCGGGGGCGTTCGGGTCGTCGGCCCGCGCCTGCCCGAACACGACGGGCGGGCCGCCTTCCGTCGGCAGGAGTTCAGCTTCCAGCCCGTGCGCCCGCAGCAGGTCGGCGACCAACTCGGCGCAGGGTTCCAGACTTTCGCCTTTGGCCGAAACGCTCGGAATCGCGCACAGCCGGGCCAATTCCCCCAGCGCCGCATCCTGCTTCGCCGCGACAAAGCCGTCCATGCGGGCATTCAGACCCGCCAGCCCGTTTTTCGCTTCCCGATCCGTTTCCGTTAGCGATAATCCCATTGCGTGCGCCGCTCCTTTAACAATCTGTCTAAATATTTCGATACCTGAACTTGCCGCGCAAATTTGTCCGCAGGTTCTTCGGGCATCGAAAGCCGTTAGCCAGACGAGCGGGCGTAAGCGGCAAGCGAGGTCGTTTGCGTCCCATCGCCGCGATTTGTCAAGCCGTCATCTCGCAGTCCGGCGGGTCGCGGTCATGTTGGCGTTCATGGTTCCGTTCTCCTGTATTCGGCATGAAAAATGTCGCCCCGTTCCCGCCCAAAAACAAAACCGCAGCCCAACGCGGGCTGCGGTTTTTCGTTACTGAGACGCAGGGGCAACACAACCACCGCCTCGCGGTCGGCGGTAACGATTCTACAACTGTTGAAAGGACGACCGTTCGCTTGCCTTCTCGACCTTTACAATGCGCTTTGTACGCCCGCTTAAACGGCTTGCCAGTTCGGTTAGCGGATGCTGGCAGACAACAGTTCAATCTCAAAGGTCGTAACCGGGCAA
>JBBRNU010000820.1:0-1923 GCA_038230115.1 Chthonomonadales bacterium
AAATTCAGGCGGCGCGGCAAATTCAGGCGGCGCGGCAAATTCAGGCGCCGGGCTGCGAGGCAGCGGGGCCGACCAGGACGCGCAGCGCGTTGGGGACGACTTCCAGACGGGCGGGCGTGTGGGCGGCGATGTGGTCGTCGGCGTGGATGGGAAGGGGGCGCAGGCGGGCGCGACGGCGGCGAATCTCGACCGTGCGGGCCTGAACCCGGCGTACTTTCTCCAGTTCCAGATGCCGACCGCGCAGCAGAGCCAGCCCGAAGCGCGCCATTTCCCACCGGGTCAGCGCCCCGACAATCACGACGTCGAACAGGCCGTCGCTCAGGCTGGCGTCGGGAGCCATCGCCATGCTCGCGCCCAGATACGCGGCGTTGGCGACCGTAACCATAATCGTCTCTTCCTCCAGGGGAACGCCGTCCAAAATCAATTCCAGATGCCGGGCGCGCGGGTTCCAGCACAGGGGCGCGCAGACGCGCAGGATTTCCAGCCACTCCTGCGGGTGCGGCTCGTCCGCCCCGAACCCCTGGATGGCGTCGGCGAACAGTCCCACGCCCGCCGCCTCCAAAAAATATTCGGTCCCGATGCGCCCGGCGTCCATAGCCCGCGCGCGATTCTCGGCGACGACGGCCAGCGCCGCGTCCAGATCGAACGGCAGACCCAGCGAACGCGCGATGTTGTTGGCCGTTCCCATCGGCAGAATGCCCAGGCGCAGCGGAGAGCCGATGAGCGCCTGCGCGATTGTCCGCACCGTGCCGTCGCCGCCCGCCGCGACAATCGTATCTATCCCCTCGGCCTGCGCGTTCTGAAGCAGGGCGGGCAGTTGTTCGGGAGCGGGAACCTCGCGCACGACTGCTTCGGTCAGCCCTGCCGTGTGCGCCGCCTGCGACAGGCGAGTCAGGGCGTCGGGCGGGTTTTCGGCGTCGGCGGCAGCGTCCGGCGTTTCCGCCGCCATCGCCTTGAGCGCGCCCGCTTTCGGGTTGGCGAGAATCAGACAGCGGGGGGCCGCCGACTGCGATAACACAGGCGCGGCAGGCGGCGCTTCGGCAGTTGGCGTCGGATTATCGGGCGCGGCAAGCGACATCGCGAAAGCGAACCTTTCCCTTGATTGTGCCAGATTGTACCAGGCGTTTAGAAGCGAACGAAGCGGAATTTGAGCAGCGTCCAGATCGCGGCCACGCCGTCCGTCCAGCGAATCTTTTTGCCTTCGGCCAGACTGCGCGCCTGATAACGAATCGGGACTTCGACCAGCCGATAGCCGCGCCGCAGCGCTTTGGCGGTCACTTCCGGGCAAAAATCGAAGCGGTTGCAGACGAGCGGGAGGCTTTGCAGAACCGGGGTGCGGAACGCCTTGTAACAGGTCGCCTCGTCGGTCAGGCGCGCGGCGTAGAGCAGGCGCGTCATGAGGGCGAGCAGGCGGTTGACAATGCGGTTCGGCAGGCGCATCGGCGGCCAGCCGTTCAGGAAGCGCGAACCGTAGACGACATCGGCTTGTTGGGTCTGAAAAGCGTTCAGGATGGGAACGTAATCGGCGGGGTCGTATTCCAGATCGCCGTCCTGCACGATGCAGTAATCGCCGGTCGCGTGCGGAATCGCGGCCCGGATCGCCGCGCCTTTGCCCTGATTGCGCGGCTGATAAAAAACGCGCACGCCGGGCATTTTCCCCTCGACTTCGGCGGCGAGCAGCTCCGCCGTGCCGTCGGTCGAGCCGTCGTCCACAATCAAAATCTCTTTTTCAATCGGCACGGCTTGGATGCGCGTGAGGAGGGACAGCAGGGTTCGGCTCTCGTTAAAAACGGGCAGAATCACGGACAGGCAGGTCGTTGGCGCAATCTGCGAGGTTTCCGAAGCGCTGACAGCCGCCGCGAAGGGCGCGACATGGGCGTCGGGCGCGACATGGGCGTCGGGCGCGACATGGGCGTCGGGCGC
>JBBRNU010000821.1:0-1913 GCA_038230115.1 Chthonomonadales bacterium
AGCAAGGGACGTCTGGTAAGCGCCCGTTGTATGCGGAAAATCGGTTGAGTTCGTGCGTCCCGTGATGTAAACGCAGTTGACGTCATCCACTGCGAGGGCGAAAGGCGCGTCTATGCCGGTGTTGGTATTGCTGCCGCCAAAAAAAGTGGAATATATCAGGCCGCTGCCACTCGCGTTCAGCTTAGTTACGAAAAGGTCGTTATGTCCGTTGAAAACGGTTCGGTAAGCTCCGGTGGTCGTGGGGAAGTTGGCCGAGGTCGTGGTTCCGATGACGTAGGCGTTCTGTGTGGAGTCTATGGCGATCCGGGAGGGGCTATCGGTGGCCGTGCCGCCAAGATAGGTGGAATAAACCAGGGAAGGATCGAGAACGAGGGGCCGCTTGTGGTCGTAGGCGGCGACGACGAAGCCGACGCGCCCCGCCCCCAGCAAGGTGAAGCGACTGGCGACCGAGACCCGTTTGCCCTGCCGCTCCTGATACGCGAGGGGAGCGCGCTGCACGAAACGGCGCGAACCCAGATGCGCGACCAAATCGCCCTGCGCGTTTAGTTCCAGCTTGTCGGCGCCCGTGTAAGCGAAGCGAATGGCGCCGGCATCGGCCCCCGGTCGCAGCGTGAAATCGTATTCCAACTGCCGCTGGCTGCCGTAATAAAGCAGGTCCACGCCGGGATAAACGTCGCGGCTGCGAACGCGGCTGTAGAGAGAGATGCTGGCGCGCCATCGGCGGGGATCGCTGCCGCGAAAATAGTTGACCTTGCCGCTCTGCTCGCCCTCGCCCGCCAGCGACGCCCCGGCCCGCGCGCCAAGCAGCCGCATTCGCAGCGCGACCATCTTCACCGTCCTGTTCACCATCCTGGCTGTCGTAGGCGTTGACGGCGTTAGGGGAAGAGCGGCGGAAGAAGCGGGCCGGACGGTTTCGAATTTGTTCTTTGCCCGCTTGCCATTCGGCAGATGCGGCGCGGCGGGCGCGCCGTCCGCTCCAACGGCGAGGGCGAAAACGGTCTCTTTCGGCGTCAGAAAAATCTGGTAGCCGTCGCCCCGGCTGAAAAAGCGAACGCGCGAATCCACCTGCCCGCGATTGGCCTCGAATGTCAGCGGCAGCCGCCCGTAAGCGTTCCGCGCGTCTGGGAACAGGGCGACAGCAGGTCTGGCGGACTGGCGGAATGGGCCAACGGGGGCGGGCGCCGCCTGCTGACTGACGACAGGCATTCGCGCCAAAACTGCCAGAAAAATTATCCAAACTGTCAAATACAAAGATTTGAGCGCCATTTTAGGTTACATTTAGGTCGCCTCTGGCGAAATCGAAGAAAGAATCTTGGCGAAGCGCGGGGTGAATTCCTCGCCCTGTCGCTTGTTTACATAGTATTCAGCGGCGAGCGAGCGTTTCTCCTGCCGGTTTTGAAAATTTTTATGTTAAATTTTGATTAAGGAAAAGGGCGATCAGGGCGTGAGGAGGAGTGGCAAAGAGGAGCCGCAAAACGGGCGGCTGCGATAAAGACGCGCCGCCGAATTTGAAATGCGCCCCCGTCGGCATAACGTTATTGCCGTGCGTAGCGTATAATAATCCCGATCCATCAACATCCGCCAACAAAAATTCGCCGCGTCAGAGGAACCTATGAGTACGAATATGCAAAAGAGGGCGCCGGAGGGTTCGGACACGCCCGCCCTTCAACCCGACGAGCGGGAAGCGTTGAAGAAATCCTTTGCCGAGGACGGCTACTTCATCGTCCGAAATGTCGTCTCGCCGCAAGGCCTCTCCGAACTGCATCAGAACATCGTCGCGGAATTCGACAAAGCGCAGCAGACCGGCGCGCTCTTTACCGGCGGCGGCCTCCTGAGCGGCCATCTCAACTGCTTCCCCGGCGCAGGATCACGCTTTGTCTACGACGCGCTTGAGAAGCGCGGCCTCCTTGACC
>JBBRNU010000822.1:0-1912 GCA_038230115.1 Chthonomonadales bacterium
AGTATCGGCAGGCGCAAGCTAAAAAGACCGTGCGGGAAGCGCAACAAGAAGCGGCGGCATGGGCGGTTTAGAGGGGGGCGCGCGTCCTGCAAAATCTGGCGCAACAACTCACTGCAGCGCACAAGCCGCCAGCCAGGTGCAAAGGGGTTACAGGCGGCTTGTCGCTGAATTTTGTCGTTGCGCCGCGCCAAAAGCGATTTACGCCGCGGCATAGTTTCGGTGTATAATGGAGCAGGGCGCGAAACGTCGCGCCCTGCTCTTTGTTGTACCGACTTGAGAAGAGAGAACAATGGAAACGATTACCCTTGAAGTGGACGAGCGGGCGGCGCAAGCCTATCGCGCGACGCCGCCTGAAGACCGCCGCAAACTGGAACGGCTGCTCAGTCTGCGATTAACCGAGTATTTGCAAAACCCTGCATCGCTGGAAGACATCATGCGCCGTATGAGCTGGGAGGCAGCCCGAAACGGTCTCACACCGGAAATTCTACAGGATATTCTGGACGACGAGACGGACTAATGGCAACGGAACGATTCGCTTTCGATACCAGCGTCGTCGTGAGCGCGCTCTGTTTTGAACATTCCAAACCGGCGCAGGTCTTCTTTTACGCGCTCCGACAGGGCATTATTCTGGCCTCCAATCCTGTCTTGGAGGAGTGGCATGTCGTGCTGCGCCGTCGCAAATTCGATGCGTACCTGCCGCTGGCGGCGCGTGAGCAATTTTTGGACCGCCTGAGTTTAGCGGTTACAATGGTGGAAATTGACCAGTCGGTTACCTTGTGTCGCGATCCGAAGGACAACAAATTCCTCGAACTGGCTGCCTGTGGGAACGCGAACTATTTGATGACGGGCGATAGCGATCTGCTTGTTTTGCATCTTTTTCGCGGAGTCGCCATCCTGACCCCGGAGCAATTCCTGAGCCTTCAGCAGAGCGACATCGCCTCTAAATAGTGCAAGCAACAGTCTACTATACGGCACGACGGGTGGCCCTCTTCCTGCAAAACTGGGAGACGGCGCTCGCTCACTTCGTCAAGGTCGTGTCCGTCGAATATCGGCAGGCGCAAGCTAAAAAGACCGTGCGGGAAGCGCAACAAGAAGCGGCGGCATTGGTATACTGACGTAAGGACAAATCGTTCGGATAGGTTGCTTGGAAGGTGGTACAAGCGTCGCAGAAGGGGGCTATCATGAGCAGTCAGCCATTGATCGTGGAAGGAACCTGGCAGGAGGTCGCGGAAATCGGCGCGCGATACGCCGACCGGCGTGTTCGGCTCATCGTCCTGCCGCCGACGGAAACCATTTTTGAAACGCAGAATGCATCGTTCGATGCGGAAATAAAGAGCGCGGAAACAGAACCGCACCTGATTGACGAGGGCGGCGTTCTGGTGCTGGCTTCCCTCAACGTGAAGGTCGAAGACTGGAACGCGCTTGTCGAGCGCGAAAGGGAAGCGAGGACGGACGCTCTTGACTTCTTCGGAAAAAGTGTTGTTTGACACCGTTTCTGTCATTGCCGCGATTATCGCCGATCATCCCAACCACGCAAGAGCCGTCGTCTGGTTACAGCGAGCGCAACGCCAAGAGATTGTCGGCCTGATCTCGGCGCACTCGATAGCGGAAACATACAACGTCCTGACAGGCGGACTTAAAGTTCAGCCTGCCATTGCCTTGCAATTGCTCGAACAGAGCGTTCTGGCAACCCTTGAAGTGGTTCCCCTTACGGAAGCCGATTACCATGCGCTGGTGAAACATCTGGTCGGTTTGAACATCAGCGGCGGGAAAATCTATGATGGGTTGATCGCGTATGCCGCATGGAAGGCAGAGGCAAATTACTTACTGACCTACAACAAAAAGCATTTTGATGCCATTTATCCGACCTATGCCGCCCAAATTATCGAACCTTGAAACGGCTCCGCCAAAA
>JBBRNU010000823.1:0-1911 GCA_038230115.1 Chthonomonadales bacterium
GCGCGCCCGTGGTACGGATGACGTAGTACTCGGCCTCTTCCGGCAGGTTGCCCGACCATTGAATCAGGAACTGCGACAGCGCCGTATATGCCCACAGCATCGTGAAGGTCAGGGTCAGGTTGCCCAGGTCGCGGGTGAGCGCGGGCGTCACCACTCTTCTATACGCATCAGTCTTCACTGATGTTGTCACTATCAGCGTCACGAAAGAAAATGCCGCCAGCCCTTCGCCCACCAGAAAAATCAAGCCGTAGATGGACGAGTACCAGTGCGGCATGAGCGACATCACGAAATCCACGAAGGCGAACGTGATGGACAGGAAAAACAGCGGCAGACCGAGCGACGCGAAGTTGATGCGCCGTTGAACCAGGTTGGTGTCGCCGGTTTCGTCCTGAAGCCGCGACCAGCGGTTCAGCACGCTACCCCAGATGATCCAATAGGCGAAGTAGATGAACGCCCGCAGCATGAATCCGGAGGGGTTCATATAACTTGCGCGGTGAATCAGCGCGGGGTCGGTGTGAATTTTATCGGTGGCCCAGGGATACAGGTCGGGCAGGAAAAGGCAAATCGGAATGAAGAGAACCGCGAGAGGTAGCAGCATCTTGTTCCCGGCTTCCAGCAGACGGATCACGGGAAAGCCCCAGGCGGCGCGCAGGGCGTTGTGCATCAGCGTCAGGCCCAGACAGCCCAGCGTGAGCGAGAGAACGACTATGTAGCCGAAGAAGTAGGCGTGAATGAAATCCGCGCGCCCGGCGATCCCGAACCCTGCCAGGAGAGCGATCAGCCCGATCCCGCCGATCACGGGCGCGATCTGGCCCGCACGGTTCAGGCCGGCGGGCATTTGCGATTCCGTTGTTGTCGCGTCCGTTCTCATCGCGGCTCCCTGTCGTTTCGGGCCTGCTCGTTTTTCGGCTGGCTCGCGGGTTTGTCCTGCGGGCGGGCGTCGGCCACATTCGCGTTCTGGCTCAATTGCAGGGCGCGAATGTAGGCCACGATTTTCCAGCGGTCGTCGGGCGTGATGCGCGAGGCGTAGCTGTACATCGTGCCATACCCGTTCGTAATCACGTCGAAAAAGTGGCCGACCGGCATCTTTCGCAGGCGATCCGTGTGATAATTGCCGGGCTGTCGGCGCAGCGCGAAGCCGCGCAAGGCGATCATGCCCTGCCCGTTGCCGGTCGCGCCGTGACAGGGAGAGCAATAGATATTGTAGCGTTCCTGCCCGCGTTTCAGGCCGTTGCGGTCAATCGCGAAGGGGAACGTGTCCACGAGTTTGACGCCGCCAACCGCCGTCGGGTCGGTTCGCGTCATGCCCGTGTAATAGGCGTCGTCGAGCCGCAATTGCCCGCGTGCAACCGTGTGCGCGACGATGGGGCGGTTGGTCAGGCCATCGGCGAAGAAGTCGCTTTCCTGGTACGGCTTGGCCTTGTTCTGCTTCCACATATCCACGTGGCAGCCCGTCAGCGCGCCGCCGGAAAGAACTCCCAGCGTCAGCAGCGCGGCCTTCTGTATTAAAATTTTTGTTAGAACGCTTTTCATGGTTGTTGTCATCGTCGTGACCGTGTTTTCGTACGCTCTTTCGGAGTCGCCCACGCCTGCCATTTTACTTCGATTGCGGCGCTTCCGCTACTGCTGCACTTCCGAGACCGCCCGCGCGCCCGTGTCTTTCAATAATTGCCAGGTGCGCTCGATCTCGAATTTCGGGTCGTTGGCCTCGATGCACAGGAAAAACCGATCCTGCGAGGCCAGCTCGAAGCGCGGCGCGTTGAAAACCGGATGGTACGGCTTGGGCAGGCCGTTCAGCAAAATCGCGGCGAGAACGGCCCCGAACGCCGCGAAGAGAATCGTGCATTCGAACGTGACCGGAATGAACGAGGGCCAGCTATGGAACGGACGCCCGCCCACGTTCAGCGGGTA
>JBBRNU010000824.1:0-1909 GCA_038230115.1 Chthonomonadales bacterium
CGACGAGTCGACGCCATCCATCGAAACGCCCCTGGGCGACTTCTTTTGCAACGGCTGGTGCGAGCGCTGCAACGTCAATTCGGCCCCGATTGTCGTCAACCCCGCCGGGGGCTTTAACTCGTACTGGGTGATGCCCTTCCGAAAATCGGCGCGCATCACGCTGGAAAACCTCAGCGAAGACGAATGTAAGGGTTACTATTATCAGATTACCTATTCGCTGACCGATGTTCCCGACGACGCCGCCTATTTGCACGCGCAGTTCCGGCGCTCCAATCCCCTGCCCTACCAGCAAACGCACACGCTGCTCGAAGACGTGCGGGGCGAGGGAATGTACTGCGGGACTTACTTGGCGTGGCAGGTCAACAATTCGGGCTGGTGGGGCGAGGGCGAGATCAAGTTCTACCTTGACGGCGACGCGGAATTCCCAACCATCGCGGGAACCGGAACCGAAGATTATTTCGGCGGGGCGTGGAATTTCGAGTTTCCGCAGGGGCAGTACGGCGTCTTTTCGACGCCCTATCTGGGCATGCCGCAGGTCATTATGGCGGGGCAGGCCGGAATGTATCGCGCGCAGCAGCGGCACGGCATGTACCGCTGGCACGTTCCCGATCCCATCCGCTTCGAGCAGGATTTGCGGGTCACGATTCAGGCGCTGGGCTGGCGGAGCGGCGGGCGCTATCTGCCGCTTCAGGACGACATCGCCTCGACCGCCTACTGGTATCAGACCGAGCCGCATGCCCCCTTTCCCGCCCTGCCCGACAAGGACAGCCTCGAAGTCGCCTGACCCTGCTCCATTCGTCGCGGAAGCTATTCGGCTTGCGCTTCGGGCGTGAATGCCCGTTCGCGAAGATTGTTTGCCAGACGAACGGGGCGCGAAAAAAGCGAAGGGCAAGTTGGGCTACGCGCCCGGCCTGCCCTTCGCTTTCCTGGTTCCTGTCCCATATCGGAACCTAACGCGCGGCGTCCATTACGCCGCGATTAGTCGTCGGCGTCGCGGGAAGCCGGGCCTTGCACGATCGACAGCGCGAGTTGGTAGAGGCTCGACTGCGCCTTGCGGTAGGCCAGACCGTTCAAACGCTGCCCCTTGCTTGCAGTCTGATGCAGGCGATCCGCTTCCGCCGACAGCCGCGCCAGGCGTCCCAGACGGCGGCTGTCCCGGTCGGGGGCCGATGTGTCCAGATGATTGACCAGCGCCCAGATTTTCACGCCTTCCGGCGAGGGCGTGTAGCGCGCCGTGCGATTGAAGGTCAGCGAGGCCGCCGTGATCCCGTTATAGGCGGGCTGGAAGAAATCGCGCAGGTCGGTCGCGAACAGGTCGCCCAGGTTGTTCGGCGGCAGGCCCAGCAGCAGTTCTTCCGTCTTCACGACCGAGGCCGTCACGTAGTGCTTCTTCGCCAGATAGCCCGGTTTGGCGTAGGGGCTGACGACGATGAGCGGCGTACGATGCTCATGAATGTGGTCGAGGGACGACTGCGCGTCGTCGAAGGTGATGAAAATCGCGCTGCCCTCGCCCGAAGCCGGGTCGTAGTAGAGCGACTTGCCATTGGCGTCTTTGGCGTTCATCAGGTGCTGCACGACCATGCCAAGCCCTACGTCGCCGTCCGCGACCTGCTGCAGGAACGAGGTTCCCACCGCGCTGGCGTTGGGCGCCTGCACGCCGCCGCCGTGATCGTTGGGCTGGTAGATGTAGAGGAACTGCGGCAGGGTTCCCGCCGCCGCCATGCGGTCGAAGTCCTTGATGAATTCCAGGGCGCGGCGCTGATCCGAGATATTGAAGTTGTAGCCGGGATAGTTGCGATCCAGCCGCGCTTCGCCGCTTGGATTCGCGCCGCCCAGTACTGCCACGACGGGCAGGGCGAGGAAATACGACTGGCCCAAGCCCGATACCGCCGACGACACGTCACCCGCG
>JBBRNU010000825.1:0-1909 GCA_038230115.1 Chthonomonadales bacterium
CAAGTGCGCGCCGTAGTTGCTCGGCTGAACGCGCAGCAGGTCGAGATAGGCCGTGATCGCTTCCTGATTTCTGCCGATTTGCTGGAGAAGCAGGGCGCGGTTGAAGAGGGCGTAGGCGTTGCCCGGCTCCCGCGCCACGGCCTCCTGATAGGCGGCGAGCGCGCCGGGATAATCGCGCATCTGCTGTTTCAGGGCGGCGACATAAAGGCGAGCCTGCATCAGTTGGGGCGCAAGGTCGCGGGCCTTTTCCATCGCGGCGAGGGCGGGGGCGTACTTCTTCTGCTTGCCCAGCGCCAGCCCGTAATTGAAATGCGCCTGTGCGTTGCCGGGAACCAATTTAACGGCCTCGCGATACTGCGTTTCGGCTTCCGCGTACTCCTTGCGCTCCATCGCGACCGCGCCAAGGGCAAAACGAGCGGGCGCGGCGACCAGCGCGGGCGGATTCAGTTGCAGCGCGCGGGCGGCGAACGTTTTGGCCTCGTCGAAGCGCCGCTGCGTGACCGCGAGCGTCGCCAACTGGGAGAAGGCGACGGGATTGCGCGGATTCAGGCGCGCGACTTGCCGCAGCGTCGTCTCGAAGTTTTTGCGGTCGCCCGCAACTTGATACAGCCCGGCCAGATTTTGATAGGCGGGCAGGCGCGACGATTCGGGTAGTTTCGCCGCCGTCGCCAGCCGCAAAAACTCCTGATAGGCGGCGATGGCCGGCTGGGTTTTGCGGGCGCGCTGGAAGGCGACCGCGCGTGAGAACGCGGCTCCCGCCTTCTGCAAACCGGGAGGAAGGGGCGGCTGGGCCGCGCTCGCATTGGGTTTGGGCGCGGTCGGGCCGGGAACGCGAACAGCCGGGGGGGTGGGCGGGACAGAAACGGGGGGCGACTGCGCCAGGGCGCGCAGCGCGAAACACGAACCGAACAGCGCGACCAGGCAGCGTAGCCCGCGCCGCGCGCGATAAGCCGTCATCACAAAAAACTCTCCTCCACTTGCAGCGACCGTCGGCGCGGTCGAAATTTCTCGCAAACACCTTCCAAATGGTACAGCTTAACAATGCGCCCGCCCGTCGGACTTGGCGATCCAGGCGACATCAATCCCCCTCGCCATCAGCAGCTCGGACAGCTGACCCACATGCCCTTGGAGATGGCGCAGGTTCATGAGTTCGTGCGATAGCTTGCTCATGTTCGGGTACCAGGAAAAGCCGGTCTCCTGGCTGTCCAGGTCGAGAGATTCGACAGTCGCGTCAATAAGGCCGCGAACGTAGGCGATGTAGTCCTGCATCTCCTGCCGGGTCAGCGGCGTGACGCCTTCTTGCAGCTCATATGGCTCGATAGCGCTTGCTTGCTGTGTCTCACTCACGCCCAAGACTGTTCTTACCGCCAACGGCCAGTCGGCGACGGAGCCGTTGAAGGCCGCTTCGTTAGGCGCCACGTAGCTCTGCGTGAAGTACGCCGCGTGCCAGACGATGCGCCAGAACGCGCGCGGCGGTTCGCCCGCAAGCCACAGGTCTTCCGGGCATTTCTCCACACACTCTGCGAGCATCCCCAGCCCGGCATGGCACTGCTCCTTTAGCGCCTGTCGTAGTTCCACTTCCGTAACCTTTCAGGGGCGGCGGCAAGAAATTCGCGCTGTAGCCACACATTTAGCCGCGATATTCTATATTCACGTTTGAACTGAACGAAGCCGCAAACAAGTCGCCGAATCTTCGCTGGCCTGCGCGTCATCAGGCTGCCCGACGCTGGCAATTTTGATCATGGCCTCATTCTCATTTCGCCTGCCTGATACTCCGCGCCGGGTCGTTCTTCCAATCTTCACCCGGCGGCGCGGTGGCGAACGTCCATCAGGGCGGTGTGCAGGCGGACGAAACTCTCGAACAGCGTGCCATACGCGGAAAAGTACTGATGCACGTCACCGTCCGTCA
>JBBRNU010000826.1:0-1902 GCA_038230115.1 Chthonomonadales bacterium
GACACGCCTACGAGTTCGCATTTGCGCTGGAGGGAAAGCGTATCGGGGCTGTTGTGAACCCAAGCACTCACGGCTTGCCTCCAGTGGGTCGCGGAGACGTAAGTTCGCTCTGGCGCGCCTCGAAGTGCGTCAAGGCTCTTTTTAAAAAAGCGATTTCGATGGTCTGCTCTCCGAGGAGACGTTCCAGTTGGGCAACCTTGCCGTCGTCTTTGTAGGCGTTCCCCTGTCCGGCAAAGGCTTTCTCGCCGTGACGGGCCGCCTGACGTCTCCATTCGCCGAGGCAGTTGGGATGCAGTGGATGTTCGCGCGCGGCTTGCGCCACGGACTTTCCCGCTTCGCGTTCACGCAAGACCTGCTGTTTGAACTCTTTGGTGAAGAGGCGACGTTTGAGACTCATGAACCTGGCTCCTTGTCAGAAGGATACCACGTTAACTCCTTGTCTCATATTCCGCCCGCAGTTCATAGATGGGCGAAGCAGTTTGGCGGCAAATGGAGTAAACATAGTAGCAGTGCGCTTGTGTTACATTCGCTAAGTTTGATCGCATTCAGTAGGATGTTGTCGATTCTGATTGCCAAAGTTAGTGTATCCTGTTTTCTGTAAAAGTGATTGGGCCTGCTGAATGCGAAAAGAGCAGGTCATGGTGTATCCTTTCGGTTGCTGAGACCAACAAGGAGAACCCGACCATGACCTACCCGCCAGAGTGTACTCTGCCCGAACCACTTTTGGAACTGCTGGTGCAAAACGGCCTCGATGCCCTGCCGCAGGCACTCACCATCCTGCTCAACGCCGCCATGCAAGCAGAACGCCAACAACACCTCGGCGTCGCGCCTTACGAGCGTTCGCCAAAGCGACAGGATCAGGCCAACGGCTACAAAGACAAGACCCTCGCCACCCGTGTTGGCCCGCTGGCCCTCTCGGTTCCGCAGACCCGCTCCGGCGACTTCTATCCGTCGGCTCTGGAGCGGGGGCAGCGCAGCGAGCGAGCGTTGACACTCGCTTTAGCGGAAATGTACGTGCAGGGCGTCTCTACCCGCCGCGTGAGTGCCATTGTCGAGGAACTCTGTGGCACGAGCGTGAGCAGCAGTCAGGTGAGTAGAGCCGCCGCCCAACTCGATGACGTGCTGCAAGCCTGGCGAGAACGTCCCCTGGGCGTCTGCCCTTACGTCTACCTGGACGCTCGCTACGAAAGTGTGCGCCAGAATGGGATCATGGACAAAGCCGCCGTGCTGATTGCCGTTGGTGTGGACAGCCAGGGCAAACGCACCGTGCTGGGCGTGTCCATCGCCCTCAGTGAACACGAAGCGCACTGGCGGCAGTTCCTCACCCGTCTGCTCAAGCGTGGTCTGTCTGGCGTTCGGCTCGTGATTAGCGACGCGCACGCCGGATTGCAGGCGGCGCGGCAGGCCGTTTTCGGTGGGGTTCCCTGGCAACGCTGCCAGTTCCATGTCCAGCAAAATGCGCAAGCCTATGTGACCAAAACCGACAAGAAGGCGGAAGTCGCCGCCGATCTGCGGGCGGTGTTTGCCGCCGGGCAGCGTCACGATGCGGAGCGGTTGCTCAAGGAAGCCGTGACCAAGTGGCAGGCGAGTATGCCCAAACTGGCAACCTGGATGGAAACCGAGGTTCCCGAAGCACTCACCGTGTTCGCTTTTCCTGAACCGCACCGTCGCCTGCTTCGCACCACCAACGGCGTGGAGCGGCTTAACCGTGAAGTCCGCAGGCGAACGCGTGTTGCCAGTCTGTTCCCCAACGAAACATCGTGCCTGCGGCTGGTCAGTGCCATTCTGATGGAAGTTAGCGACGACTGGCAGACGGGCAAGGCTTACCTGACGTTTGACGACAACTAAACACGGCTTCCGAAAGGACGCGCCGCACTTTTACAGAAAATGCCTTGCACTATC
>JBBRNU010000827.1:0-1901 GCA_038230115.1 Chthonomonadales bacterium
CGACCAGGGCGGCGCGGCGGGCCTGCTGCTGGACGGGGAAATCGTGCCGGTTGCGGGCAAGCGCGTCCTGCCGTTTCAGGCCTTGCAGCCGCGTCTGGGCCGCAAGACGCCCACGCCGGAAATGATCGCGCAGGCTCCCGTCGCTTTCGTCGCCTACGACCTGCTGTACGGCCCGGATCGCGCCTTACTGGAAGAACCGTTCGCGACGCGCCGCGCGGGGCTGGAAGCGCTCGCGCCGGACGGCCAGACGATTCGCCGCGCCGACTCGCAGCGCTTCGAGGACGTGGCGAAATTGGACGAGGCGTTCGAGGCGGCGCGGGCGCGCGGAAACGAGGGGCTGATGGTGAAAGACCCTGCGTCGCCTTACAAGCCGGGGCGTCGCGGGCGCGACTGGCTGAAAATTAAGCGCGCCCTCGCCGCGCTCGACGTCGTGGTGACGTCAGTCGAAGTCGGAAGCGGGCGACGCAGTTCCGTACTATCGGATTACACGTTCGCCGTGCGCGCCAGCGACGACGACCCGACCCTGCTCAACGTCGGCAAGGCGTATTCCGGGCTGACCGACAAGGAAATCGAGGAACTGACGGTATGGTTTCGCGCGCACACCTTGCAGGAGTTCGCGCACGGGAAAGTGCGGGTCGTCGAGCCGAAGATCGTCCTCGAAATCACGTTCGACCGCGTACAGCCGTCGGCGCGGCACAAAAGCGGTTACGCGCTGCGATTCCCCCGCATCCTGCGCGTCCGCACGGACAAGCCGGTGGAAGAAATTGACACGCTCGACGCGGTGAAAAGACTGGCGGAATTGGAGCGCGCCGAACCCGCAGGCGGGGCGGCAGGCGAAACGGACTTGGAGGCGTCGAAGCGGCAGACCGCCCCCGAAGCGAAGTCGCGCGCCGCGAAAGAAGGGAAAGTATGACCGCCCTGGACGCGCCCGTGAACCCGACGCCGGACTTCGCGACCGCCGCGCAGGCTTTCGCCGCATTTGTCGCCGACAGGCCGCGCGTGGAACGGCTGGTCGCCCTCCATGATTCCGACGCCGACGGGATTACGGCGGGCGTGATCTGGCAGCGGGCGATGGAGCGGCTGGGATTCGCCAATCCGACTCGCGTCGCCCCCGACCGCGAGCGCAGCGCCTGGACGGACGCCAACCGCGCGCGTATGGAAACCGAAAAGCCCGACGCGCTGTTCGTTCTCGATCTGGGCGTTCAGCCCGTCGTTCCGCTTCCCGGCGTCCCGACCTGCTTCATTGATCACCACCGCCCGGAGGGAATGCCGCCTGACGCGGCGACGATCAGCGCGTACTCGTGGGAGCCGATCCCGACGACCTCGCTGCTGATGTGGGAACTGGCGGCGACGCGGACGGACGTCGCCGACCTGGACTGGATCGCCGCGATTGGCGTTTTCAGCGACCTGGGGGAACGCGCGCCGTTTCCGCTCGTCGAGGACGCCAAACGCAAGTACACGGCAAAGTATTTGAAGGAGGCTACCGCCCTGCTCAACGCCGCGCGCCGGGCGTCCCGCTACGACCCGGAAGCCGCCGCCCGCGCCCTCTTGAAATATTCCGACCCGCGCGAATTGGCGACGGCTGCCGACGACCCCGATGTCGAACAGATGCGGCGGAGCCGCGAAGAAGTCAAGGCCGCGCTCGACGAGGCCAAGAAAGCGGCCCCGGTTTTCGCCGGACAAGTCGCCCTGATCCGCATGAACTCGCCCTGCCAGATTCATCCGCTCGTCGCGCAAATCTGGCGCGGGCGCTTGCCCAAATACATCGTGATTTGCGCGAACGACCTTTATCTACAAGGCCGCGTCAACTTTTCCGCCCGTTCCGGCAACGACACAAATGTGTTGCAATTCTTGCGCGGCATTGAGATTTCTGAAGGCGAAGGCAATTTCGGCCACGGTCA
>JBBRNU010000828.1:0-1901 GCA_038230115.1 Chthonomonadales bacterium
AAATCTCGTCGCACTCGATGGTTTCGTCCTGATCGCCCACGCGCAGAACGAGCCGCTTGCCACCGGGGACGCGCGAAACGTCGGTCGCGGTCACGTCCGTGAGGACGCGGATGCCCTCGTCGCGCAGGAAACGCAGGGCCAGGTCGCTGATGTCAATGTCTTCGCGCGGCAAAATTTGCGGGCCATGATCCAGAACGGTCACCTTCGCCCCGAAGCGCCGGAAAATCTGCGCGAATTCCAGGCCGATCGGCCCGCCGCCCAGCACGACCAAACGCGGCGGGAGGGTTTCCAGTTCCAGCGCCTCGCGGTTCGTGATATAGCCGGTTTCCGCCAGGCCCGGTATCGGGGGAATGGCGGGAATGGTTCCGGTTGCCAGAATGACGCGCCGGGCGTGAAAAACCTCGCCGCCGATACGAATTTCGTGCGGGCTTTCGAAACGCGCGCGGTTGGGGTAGTAGGCCACGCCCATCGCGCCCAACCCGGCGTCGCCCGTTCCGTCGCCGCCCACCTCGCGGATCACGCGCCGCTTGTACGCCATCGCTTCGGCGAAGTCGGCAGATTTCACGTCGGGATGAATGCCGAACTTGTCGGCGTTTCGGACGAGATGCCAGACCTGCGCGGCTCGCACCAGGGCTTTGGTCGGTACGCACCCGGCCCAGAAACACTCGCCGCCCAACTCGCGCTCTTCGGCGAGGGCGACAGTTCGGCCCGCTTTGGCGGCAGTGCGCGCGGCCTTCATGCCCGCCGAGCCGCCGCCAATCACGATTAGGTCAAATTCCTGCACGCCGTTCGTTTCCTTCCCCGACGTCTTGCCCGATGGCTCCGGTTCGGTTTTCCGTTTTCGTTGCGATTTCCGCGTGGCTCGCTTCTTCCGTTGACGCCGCGCCCAGATCGCGCGCAATGATGGGCAAAATCGTCTTGAACGCGCGATCCCAGTAGGGCCAGGTGTGCTGACCGGGCATTTCGTTGTAGGTATGCGGGTAGCCGCGAAAAGTCAGGTGGCCGTGAAACTGCCGGGTCGGTTCCAGCAATTCGTCATCCAGGCCGCAGTCGAGATGCAGGCGCGGACGCAGGGTCGGCCATTCGCACAGGGCGGCCTCGATCAGCGAATACACGTTTTCGCCGCGCCGAAACGCGCCATCGGCCTCCGCCGCGCCGTAAACCGGATGCGGCGGAATCGTTTGCAGGTTTTTCAGCACGCCGCTGTGACTGACCCCGACCGAAAACAGCTTGGGATGCTTCAGCGCCAGTTTCACGGCCCCGTACCCGCCCATCGAAAGCCCGCCCAGCCCCCAGGCTTTGCCGGGCGGCGCAAGCGGCAGATTATTTTGCAGGTGCGGCACGAAGTCCTGAATCAGATCGTCCTCGCGGCGTTCCGAGCCGTCGTAAGCGTTCGTGTACCACCCGTTGCCGCCGTCGGGAAACGCGACAATCAGCGAATAGGCCCGGACATAGCGCGCAATCCGCGTGTAGGTCGGCCAGTCCGTGTATTTCCCGCTGTGGCCGTGCAGCATGACCAGGAGCGGGTAGCGCGCCCCGTCTGCGCCCGTGTTCGCCTGCGCGCCCGGCGGCAAGAGATAGGCGTAGGGCTGTTCGCGCCCCAGCGCGTTCGAGTAATAGGTTCCAGTTTGCAGCGCGGACCCCGGTTCCTTTTCCATTGCTTTTTCCATGCGCTTTCGCTTTCCTCGCCGGGTTTGCGGCGGGCGAAGATTCTCTTGCATGACTGCGAGGGAAATGCGCCTAACCCCCCGGCCCCCTTCCCTACCGGGGAAGGGGGTGACTGAACAGTAAATTTGCGGATCAAGCGCAAGGTTACTGGGTTCGCGGCGCTTTTGCTTCCATCGCTTTTGCTCTCGTTTCAAGGAGAAGCGCACGGCTCTTGTTTTGGCTCCCCCTTCCCC
>JBBRNU010000829.1:0-1894 GCA_038230115.1 Chthonomonadales bacterium
GAATTGACCGTCGCCGCCAACGTCGCCATCGTCTACCAAATCGGGCCGCTGCTCAAGGCAGGACGTCTCGAAACCGGCGCCCCGCAAAAAGTGGCGCGGCGCAAGTAAGCCGTACGAAAGCCCGCGAAGAGGCGAAGTTCGCACAAATGGGAGTGAATGCTCATTTTGAAAGGCTCGTCGAACAGGGTTGGTAGAACGGGATTGAAACCTCGTTCTGATATGCGAAGCCCGCCTGCGCGGGCTGAAATGCCGCTTCGCTTTAGTCAAGTGGAAACTCTTGGGTCACCCCTCATCCCCGGCCCTTCTCCCTGCATGGGAGAAGGGAGCGAAGGCGTTAGGTTGGCGTTTTTGCATTCAGGCCGCGAAGGTGATGGGGCGTTTGAGAACGAACATTCATGCCCGGCCAACAAGCGAGCGAGCATCCGTGACAAGGAAGGGGTTAAGAATGCTCGACGCTCGGCGCTGACGGCCCTTGCCCGCGAACGCGCCGCCAAACCGCGTTACAACATCAACGGGCGCGATTGTTACAACCCTGCCGATTTCGGGGATGTGACGACCCTGTTGCGCGCCGCCACGCCGCCGACCAGCAGCGACCGCGTTTTGCTGCGCGCCGCCAACGGCCACGATGAAGCCGCGCCTGAAACCCTGCTCCGCGCCGCTCCGTCTATCCTGCAGTTATCCATGCCAACGACACAGGACGTCGAGTCGTTTTCAATGCATAGGAGTTAGGTGGAGGAAGAAAGCGAAAAAACAACCGATGGATTTTTCCCGGCATGGGTGGGACAAGCGGGGCGTAATTAAGTGCAGAGTGTATACGCAGGGGCAGATGCGAATGATGGGCGCGAGTCCTCTCGTGTTTGGCGCTATCGCCGCTCTCTTCGGTTCCGGGGCTATGGTCTGCCATTTGTTCGTGCGTCCCTCTTCGGGAGTGTTGATAAGCGCGCTGGCCGGCTTGCTTCATGCCGCCGTTTTTGGCGGGGAAGGCGTATGGTCTATAACGATGCGACAGAGGATCAAAGCCCTCAAGCAAGCCGACGAAGTTTGCGCGCAGTTGGGAATTGACGAGGCCGAACTGCAGCGGCTGGCGCAGGAAAAAAACGTCAAGCCGCGTTACGTGATCGATGAGCGCGATTATTACGACCCGAACGATTTCACCGACGCGGGCATCCTGCTCCGGGCTTCGACCGCGCCCGCCGACAACCCGCACACTCTATTGCACGCCGCAGGCGGTCACAACGAAATGCCGCCCGACCAGTTGCTGCGCGCCAGCCCGCCCGTCGAAGGCTCTGATTCGTCTAATACGTCAACCCTGTCGGTTTATGCAACGCGCCGGGACACGCAAAACACGACCGAAACTACGCTGCGAGTTCAACAGAATCAACGCTAACGCCCATGGAACTAACCACTCGACAGAAACAAGACTTTTATCGCGACGGCTACGTGCAGATTCCCGGCGTCGCGCCGCGCTTCCTGGTCAGCGCCGCCGTGCGCGCCATCAACCATTCGCTCGGTCAGGGCATCCGCCCGGAAGACCTCGCCCGTTTCAACTCGCAGTCGTTCTGCCCCGAACTTCAGGCGCAGCCGGTCATTACCGACCTGCTGAACCGAACGCCCGCCTGGTCGCTGGCCGAATCGCTTATCGGGCCGGGCGACATCAAGCCGACCGGCGCGGGACAAATCGCCCTGCGCTTCCCAGGCTACCAAGACCCGCCCCACCCCCCAAGACCCCATATTGATGGCATTTATTCGCCGACCAACGGCGTGCCAGCCGGAACCATACAAAATTTCACCCTGCTTGTCGGCATCCTGTTAAGCGACGTGTCCGGGTCGTTCGCGGGCAACTTCACAGTCTGGCCCGGCACGCACCGGCAGTACGAAAAATACTTTCAGGAAC
>JBBRNU010000830.1:0-1890 GCA_038230115.1 Chthonomonadales bacterium
AGGCGTACAGCGCGTCCTCGACCGACAGACATTCCGCCGCATTCAAAACTCGTCCGCCGGGCGTGCGACGCAGAACAGCGGCGCGGATGCCGTCGAGCGGAGCGCCGGGAACGACCGGGCAGTCGGAACTGAACGCCTGGGCTACCCGGCGGCGTTCCAGCGTGTTGTAGGGCGACAGCCGACTGGCCCGCGCTTCGCCCAGCGCCGTGACATAGGCGTCGCCCAGATTGGCGATAAATTCCGGCTGCCCCACGCTCCAGACGTTCTGGCGGCGCAGGCGGGCCATCAGGTCGTCGTCGAGCAGCATACAATGCTCGATGCGATGGCCGGGCCGATGCCGCGTGTTCTGTCGCTGCGCCTCGGCATAGGCCGACAGAACCTCGTCTACGGCGCGGTCGCCAATCGCGTGCGTGGCGATCTGCCAGCCCGCATTGTGCGCCAGCCGGATCAGCTCACGCAGGGTATCGGGAGCGTGGATCGGGATGCCGAAGTTGTCCGGCATTCCCGCGAACGGCTCGCGCAGCCAGCAAGACCGCGTCGTAATCGCGCCGTCCGCAAACAACTTGGCCTGCCCAACATGCAGGCGATGCCAGTTCGCGCCCTCCGGCTGCAAAGCGTCGGGCGTGGGCAGCGCGCCTCCCTCCGCCCCGCTTACGATGTCGGCCCACGCGACCATGCAGTTCACACGCACCCGCAGGCTGTTCTCGGCAACCGCCTTTTGATAATGCGCCAGGGCGTCCGGCAGCATATTGGCGTCGCTCGCGCTGGTGATGCCGCGTTCCAATAGATAGAGATCGGCGCGTTTCGCGGCGGCAAGCGCTTCCTCGGGCGTGACGACAGGCAGAATGCGGTCAAGATCATTCCAACTCGCGGTTTCCAGCAGCAAACCGGTCGGCTCGCCATTGGCATCGCGCGCGATTTCGCCGCCCGTCGGGTCGGGCGTGTCGCGTTCGATGCCGAGCATTTCCAACGCGCGGCTGTTCACAACGGCGGCATGGCCCGACGTATGCACGATGCGAACCGGAAGCGTTGTTGAAACCTCGTCCAGATCGTGGCGCGTTAAATGCCGCCCGTCTTCTAATTTATTCTGGTCGTAGCGATTGCCCTGCACGCAGATCGTATCGGGCTTTTCGTCCAGCCTTGCGCGTAAAAATTGAACAATGTCGCGCTTATTCGCGACCGGCGGCGAGGCGAGATTGACCTGCCCCAGATTCAGGCCCAGCCAGCCGATGTGCAGGTGGCAGTCGAAAAATCCCGGAATCAGCGTCCGCCCGCCCAGGTTTACGACTCGGGTTTGGGCGTTCGCCAGATTGCCAATGTCGCCGGACGACCCAACCGCCAGAATCCGCCCGTCCGCCCCGACCGCAACCGCTTCCGCAACGGGCCGGGTCGGCTCCATCGTGAGAACGCTGCCATTTGTCAAAATAAGTTGCGCTGCCATAAAATTATCCAACCGGTGATCTTTTGCCGGAGGTTGCCCCCCGGCAACCAAAAGCAGGCGTCCTGCGGACGCGCAATCCGTTCACGCCATGAACGCGCGCCGACATACCAGTCAGCCACCTAACCCCCGCCCCCTCCCAATCGCCAACGCGCTTCCTAATTTCTCATCGGGGAAGCAATTCACCTAACCCCCCGACCCCCTCCCAATCGCCGACGCGCTCCCCCTTCCCCGGTGGGGAATGGGGAGTCCGGACATCGTGTGGAAAGCGCAAACATGGGAACGGCGCGACGCCGCGTCCGCAGGACGCTTGCACTTTGCTGCCGGGGGGCAACCTCTTGGCGTCCGGCTTTGCGTATAATAACGGGGGCGTCTTGCCCGACAGGTCAACCTGTCGGGCATTTTTTCGCGTCGCTCTGGTTTATGCGGAAGCGTCGCCCCTGAAGTTGCGA
>JBBRNU010000831.1:0-1879 GCA_038230115.1 Chthonomonadales bacterium
CCCGATCTGTGGTCGGAAGCGGGCTGGCGGTGGCGGTGCGAAAACGCCGTCGTCCATCCTGAATACTGGGTTCCGGGCGCGCGGGACGGCGCGTTCGCGTATTGCGGCGGGGCAGGGTTCCGAGCTATGGATTGGAACGAGGCGGTGACGAGTTTGAGCTGGTATGAGGCCGACGCTTACGCGCGCTGGGCGGGTCTGCGCCTGCCGACCGAGGCCGAATGGGAATTTGCGGCGCGCGGCGATTTCGGACTGCGGCAGATGACCGGCGCGGCGTGGCAGTGGACGGCCTCGCCGTTTCTGCCCTATCCCGGCTTTGCGGCTTTCCCTTATTCCGGCTATTCCGAGGAGCATATGGACGGCGCGCATTTAGTTTGTCGGGGCGGCTCGTGGGCGACCGACGCCCGGATCGCCTATCCCGCGTTTCGCAACTGGTACACGCCGACCTACCGGCAGGGCTTTTTGGGCCTGCGGTGCGCCCGATGAGCGCGAGCATCGAACTGCGCGCCCTGAGCAAGCGCTTCGGCGACCTGACCGCCCTGTACCCGACCGACCTGACGATTGCCAGCGGCAAAACGACAGCCCTGATCGGGCCGAGCGGCTGCGGCAAATCCACTATCCTGCGCCTGATTGTCGGCCTGATCGCGCCCACGTCCGGGACAATTATTTTTGACGGCAAGCCGGTCGCGGAAGACGCGGCGTCCCTGCGCGCTTTGCGCCGCCGCATGGGGTATGTCATTCAGGACGGCGGCCTGTTTCCGCACCTTACCGCCGCGCAGAACGCCGCGCTCATGGCCCGGCATTTGCGGCGACCGGAGCCGGAAATTAAGACCCGGCTGGAAGAATTGTGCGATCTGACCCGCTTTCCCGCCGACGGTCTGGGCCGCTATCCCGCCGAACTATCGGGCGGGCAGCGACAGCGCGTCAGCCTGATGCGCGCCCTGATGCTCAATCCCGACGTCCTGCTGCTCGACGAGCCGTTGGGCGCGCTCGACCCGCTCGTGCGCGCCGGGCTGCAGGCCGACCTGCGCGACATTTTCCGCCGTCTGAAACAGACCGTCCTGCTTGTCACGCACGACATGGGCGAGGCCGGGTTCCTGGCCGACACGATTGTCCTGCTCGCCGAGGGCCGCATCGTGCAGCAGGGCGCGCTCGCCGACCTGCGCGACCGCCCCGCCGCGCCGTTTGTCTCGGAATTCCTCACCGCCCAACGGAGTCTGGTCGCCCTATGAGACGCTCGTTCGCCTGCCTCGCCGCGCTTATCTGCTTCGCTTTCGCCGGTTCTTCCCTCTTCGCGCAGTCGCTCGTCGTCGGCTCCAAAAAGTTCGCCGAGTCGTATGTTCTGGCCGAAATCGCCAAGCGGCAGCTGCAAAACGCCGGGTTTCGAGACGTGCAGCATCAATTGGGATTGGGCGCGACCGGCATCGTCTGGGGCAAATTGCGGAGCGGCGAAATTTCGGCCTACCCGGAATACACGGCGACGGTGAGCGAGGAAATCCTGAAACTGAAGTCCGGGGGCGGAGAAGACGAAATTCGCGCCGCGCTGAAAACCGAGGGCGTCGGCATGACCGGCAACTTGGGGTTCGACGACAACTACGCGCTCGTGATGCGGCGCGACCGGGCGCAGCAATTGGGCATTACGAAAATCAGCGATTTGAAAACGCACTCCGACCTGCGCGTCGGCCCGACCGGGGAGTTTCTGAACCGCAAGGACGGCTTCCGAACGCTCTGCCAGCGCTACGGTTTGCAGTTCGCCGACGTCGCGCCGCTCGAACACGCGATTGGCTACGCGAAACTGCGCGACGGGCAAATTGACCTGATGGAGTGCTATACGACCGACGCCGAAATCGCCGAATACAATCTGATGGTTCTCGACGACGAC
>JBBRNU010000832.1:0-1875 GCA_038230115.1 Chthonomonadales bacterium
AGGAAGCCATGTGTTTTCCCTTTCCGTAACGAGTGAAAAAAACGACAGCGCGAGCCAAAGCGAGCGCGCCAGTCACAGCCTGCTTTTCCGACCCGGACGCAGGGACTCTTAATTACGCCATGCGCCGCCCAGCCTCCTTTTCGCGTTTGATAAATGCCAGCGTCCTGTCAAACGCTGCGCTTACCAATCCACCCGCCCCCCGGCCCCTTCCAATGGAGCCGGGGGGTAGGCGGCCTCAAGAAAGGGGGACGGCTGTAAAAACGCATCCAACCTGCGCTGTCAAGCAGGAATTTAACCGCGCCCGTCGAACTCTAGCGCACTGCTTGATTTCGATTTGCGCCGAAGCCCGGCCCTGTGTTATACTGAAGGCTGATTTCCATCGCTGATACCGCTTTGCAAACTCCCCCTGCACGGCGTCACATATGGGGCGACGAGACGTTTCCCCAATCAGGCGCGCAATGCGCCCCGCACCTTTCAGGGAGGAGGACATTCCCATTCTTACCCGTCTTACCAGCCAGTTCCTTTCACGACACGCGCCCGGACGCCCCGTCTACCGCCTTGCCGTCTCGCTTGCCGCCCTCGCCGCGCTTTCTTTCGCGCTCATCGGCTGCGGCGGAGGCGGGGGCGGCAGTTCGGTTCCCCCGCCCACCGCTTCGACCAGCGTCATCTCCGGCACGGTCACCGACCTCAACGGCAACGCGCTCGTCAATGCAAATGTCACGCTTAACGCCAGCGGGAATCCCGCCGTCGTTTCCACGCAATTGGGGACTTACACGATTCCCAACGTCACCGTTCCGGTCGGGCAGACTTCGCGCGTCCTGACCATCGTCGGCACGGCGACGGTCGGGGGCCGGGCGTGGAGCGGGCAAAACACGGTCGAAGTCCTGGCCGACCAGGTCAACACGTCCAACATTCACCTCGTCCTTTCCGAAACCGGGGCGCAGGGTTCCATCACCGGCACGGTGCGCGATCCGAACAACCAGCCGATTGCCGGGGCGCGGGTTTTCGTCGCGCCCGGCCCCTACACGACGACCACGACGCCGCCCGCGCTGTTTTTCAGCAACCTGAGTTCGTTCGTCGCCTTCACCGATAACAGCGGCAATTACGCGATCCCGCGCCTGCCCCCGCTCGCCACGTACACGGTTGCGGCGTCGCGGGCCGGGTTTCTGAACCAGACGGTGAACAACGTCGTTGTGGTTTCCGGCGGCGCGACCACCAGTTCGTTTACGCTCAATCCGTCTTCGGCCAGCGCATCCCTGCCCGCCGTCAAGGGCTTTTCCGCCAGCTGCTTCACCACGCCGGTCAGTCCCACCCGCGCGGCGGGACAGCCTACCGACAACGGAACCGCCGCCATTCGCGACTATATCCTGAAACTGCGCGGCCTGAATCGGCATCGTCAGGCCGACCCGACCCGCATCACGCGCAAGGCTTCCACCCGCAGCGCGCCCAATGGCTATCTCATCGAAAGCGACCTGTTCTGGGATTACGAGTCGCTTGCGCCCGACGATCTGTTCGGCTACTCGATCAACCGCGCGGCGGCGAATTCGGCGGCAGGCAACTTCTTCGAGATCGCCCTCCTGCGCGACCCGCTCGCGGATCGTTATTCCGATCTGGACGCCGCCCTGACGCCCGAAGTCACCTACTATTACTCGGTCGCCCGCCTCGATACCATCGGTTTCCCGGCCAACCAGAATGAGGGCGCCCCCAGCGACATCGTAGCCGTGAAGCCGCTCGGCGCGCTCGCCCTGACCGGCCCCGCTCCGGGCGCGGTCGTCGCCGGTTCGCCCACCTTTGCGTGGACGGCGGTTCCGCGCGTCGCCCTGTACAAAATTCTGTTGTACGACCGCTTCCCGAACTATCACAACGACGACCCGA
>JBBRNU010000833.1:0-1868 GCA_038230115.1 Chthonomonadales bacterium
GCGTGCCGTCGGTCGAGCCGGTATCCACAATGACGATCTCATCCACCAGCCCTTTGACGCTTTCCAGGCAGTTGCGAAGGAAGCGCTCCTCGTTGCGAACGATCATGCAGAGTGAAAGCCGATGCCCGTCGCCATGCGTCGTCTCGAACGCGCTTTCGGGGGCGGCTTCGAGGCATCCTTTCTTCCCGTTTTTGCTGGTCGCCTTGCCGCGCGCGGCGCGATTTTGACCCGGCGCGCTCATTTCTCC
Organism: Chthonomonadales bacterium; assembly: GCA_038230115.1. Classification (GTDB taxonomy): domain Bacteria; phylum Armatimonadota; class Chthonomonadetes; order Chthonomonadales; family Chthonomonadaceae; genus JBBRNU01. The sequence goes on from JBBRNU010000833.1 coordinate 248, forward strand.
CGGCGTTTCGGTCGGCGCGGCGAGCGCGATCTCAGCCTGCTGATACAAGCCCATCAGGTCGGTGTAACGCGGATCGCGACGGGCCTGAGAGCGCTGTCGGTCGGGATAACCGCGCAGAATTTTGCGGGCCGCTTTGAGAACTTCGCCCTGCGCTCGCGCGACGGTTCGGCGCAGTTCCGGCAGGCCGGGCGTCAGGGCGAGGGCGTGCAGGGCGCGCTGAAGGGCCGGAACCGGCTGCCCGCTCGCCAGCAGGATGAAGGCCAGGTTGTGGCTCAGGTCGCGCATGTCGCTGTTCCGCGCCAATCCCGACTCCAACAGCGAAACCGCAAGCTCCGGCTTGCCCGCCTGAAACTGCGCGACCGCGAGCGCGTTCAAAACGTCCAGGTCGTCCGGGCGCTCGATGCGGCAGGCTTCCAGACCAGCAATCGCGCTCGTCCAATCGCCCGCGCGCGTTTCGGCGAGCGCGGCCTGCTTGCGCGCCTCATACATATCGCCCAATGCGTTCACGCCCGGCGTCGCGCCCGTCAGCCCGCTCAATTTCAGGCCGGTTTTCGGGTTCGCTGGCAGTCCGGCCCGCGCGCTCCCCCCGCTCAAACTCAGCCCGCCCAATCCCATCGGCAGAACGAATTTTGCTGAGGGGAACGCAGAGTCGCCGGCGTCTTCCACATCGTCGGCAAGCGCGCTCAAACGCGCCCCGGCGATGCGCGCGGCTTTGTCCCACGTGTGGCGGGCGGCGATGTCCTGCGCGGCCTGCGCGCCCTTCGTTTGAGCCTCGTCGCGGTGCGTGAACACGTGGCGGAGCAGGCCGCAGAGCGCGTCGCGGTCGGGTTCGGCCAGGGTCGGATAATCTACGGTGACAAGATCGCCGATGCGTTTTTCCGGCAGGCGCTGGCGCGAGGCCGGGATCAGGTAGGCGTTCGCGTCATTGGCGAAGTCGAGAGCCGCGCCCATGCCGGTGACGATGGTCGGTTTGCCGCAGGCCATTGCCTCGGCAATCGGCAGGCCGTATCCTTCGCCGCGATAGGGGTGAACCAGACAGTCACAGGCGGCGTACAAACCAGCGATTTCGGCCTCGGCCATGTCGTCCGTGAGGTACACGATGTCGGCCCCGCCGGGCTTGGCCTTGAGCGCCTGGATCAGCGCGCCCGCGCCCTGATTGGCATAAAAACTGCCGGTTCCGAAATCCTTGACGATCAGCGTCACGCGGTCACGGGAGCGAAAAACGTGGTCGTAGGCGTCGAGCAGGACGTCAATGCCCTTGCGCGTGATTGTGCCGCCGACAAACAGGAATTTGTAGGTGTCCGGGGTCAAATGCTGCGTGAGCGGGTTGGCGCCGAAGTCGTAGGGCATGACGCTGGGGTGAAAGCGCGCGGTCTGGACGCCGTTCGGCACGACGACGACTTTTTCGCCCGGCACGCCGCTTTCCACGTAGCTGTCGCGCACGAACTCGCGATACGCCGAGTGAGGAAGGTCAGATTCGCCCACCATGCCCTCGGCCCCTTCAAACTGCCATCGATCGCAGTTAAAGAGCACATTTTCGCTGCCATGTTTCTGTTTGTAATACGCGAGCAGGTTGGTGGAGAGGCCGGCGAAGGAACCGATTTCCACCATCGGATTGGCC
>JBBRNU010000834.1:0-1834 GCA_038230115.1 Chthonomonadales bacterium
CAGACGCGCGGGGCAAAATTCTTTTCCTGCCTGCAACGCGTCCGCCCCACGCCTTCGCTCCCTTCTCCCATGCAGGGAGAAGGGCCGCCAGCGCAGCGCATGAGGGGTGACCCAAGAGTTTTCATGAACCTATCAGGAGGAGGGCCGCCAGACAAACGTGAGGTGAATCCGCGCCTTGCAAAGCAAAAATCTGGAACAAGGCGGCATTGCAGCCCGCGCAGGCGGGCTTCGCATATCAGAACGGGCATTCATGCCCGGTCGACGCGCCTTGCGTAATGGGTTTGCCATCCCGTTCTGCCCGTCCCGCTCAACGCGCCTCTCAGAGCGCGCGTTCACTTTCGCAGCGTGGTGGAAACCGCGCCCGCGCTGGCGGTTACGACGCGCTGACCGGGCGCGGCGTCCCATACGATTTCGGACTGCGCCTGACCGCTGCGGTCGGTTCGCAGGGGCGTCTCGACCTGCCCGCCCCGACAGAAAGCCGTCAGGTTTTGGCCCGCAACGGGATTGCCCCAGCGGTCGCGCACGGTCACCGTCAGCAGGTTTCGGTCGGGCGGGTTGTTCGCGACGTTTGACAGCGCGCCCTTGATCTGCGCCGGCGACCCGGCGACGACGCGAACCGAAACCGCGACCTGCCGCGAACCAATGCGCGCCGTAACGGTTCCCATGCCCGCGACGAACGCGGAAAACACGCCCCGCTGCGAGACAAATCCCAGCCCGTCTCCGGTTCCCCACAAGAGGGGGTTGTCGGCAGGGAGGGGCTTGCGCGCGGCGTCCACAACCTGAAGCGTGACCGAATCGCCCGCCCGCACGGTAACGTCGGGCGGCGGAAGGCTGGACTGCGAATCGAGGGGCGCGGGCGAAGCGAGTGAAGACGGCGCGTCCGAGGCGGGAGCGTTTGGGTTAGCAGGAGCCGGCGCGGAGGCGGGCAGGGGATTGAGGGCCAGGATTTGCAGCGGTTCGGGCGCGGTTCCCGCCGCTTCGCCGCCGGGCTGACCGTACACGAGCAGGCAGTCGGCAATCGCGCGGGCGTGACCGTCGGAGGGCGCGTTGACGACGCTGCCGCCAATCGTCATCGTCGTGGAACCGCCGCCATCGAGATTGATCGCGTTGACCGCGCCCAGACGCAGCAAAATCGCGGCCATTTCCGCCAGCGACGCGCCCCGGCTCCACGCCTGCCGCCCGTCTACCGTCACCAGCAGCAGCGCGCCCTCGGCGGTCACCCCGGCGGCGGTGCGCGGATGCCGCTTCACGATGAAATCAGCGAGCGGAAAGCGCTCGGCCTCGCCGTCCACGCTGATCTGCCCGTTCCGCACCAGCCAGGGGCCGCCCCCGACCGCCTGCTGCACGTCGGCCCATAACGGCGAAAAAGCGCGCCCGCGTCCCTGTCTGGACGCTCCGCCTCGCGAAGCCAACTGACCCCGGAGGGAAACCGGCGCGCTCGCCATGAGATCGAAGCGAATGCGGGCCGGGCCGTTCAGCTGCAGGCGCGACGGCAGGTTGTCCGCCGCGCTGCCGACCGCCACCAGGAGAACGCCATCGGGCGGGCAGGGCGGCAGGGGCGTTTTAGCGGGCCAGCCGGCAATCGCGCCAATGGTTCCGGTCAAATCCTGCGAGACTCGAAAGGGCAGGTTCGCCCCGCGCAGCGTGACCACGCAGGCGGCTTGATCCAGCCGGGGCGCGGCCTGATACGCGGGCGTGAGAACAACCGTTTCGCTGCCGTGCGGTATGCGATTGACGCCCTCCAGCGACGATTCGCCGCCGTTCGCCGCGAGCGTTCCGACCGGGGCCAGCGCTGCCATGACGACGCCCGACGCGCCAATGCCCAGACAGGCGC
>JBBRNU010000835.1:0-1833 GCA_038230115.1 Chthonomonadales bacterium
CAGAATGCAGGACGTGCCGAATGTCGCCACGCGCCGAAAGCCGTAGCGCACAAGCGCCTTGCCGCCGACATACGCCGACAGTGACCAGCACAGCACGAGCGGCGTCAAGACCAGCCCGGCGCTGCGCGCGTCGCCGCCGCGCACCCCCTGCATGAAAAGCGGCATGTAACTGTCCACGGAATACATGATGACGCCGATAAGGACGTTGCCGACGGTCGAGGCGGCGATGATCGGGTTTTGGAACAGCGCGAGGGGCAGCATCGGGTCCGAAGCGCGCTGTTCCTGCCGGGCAAAGGCGAACACGAGAGCCAGGGTCAGGGCGAGCAGGCCGAGCAGGGGCGGGGACGCGAGCGACGCCCCCGCGCCCGCCCGCAGCAGAAGCGTCAGGAGGGCCACCACGCCGGCGGTCAGCAGGAACAGCCCGGCGTAATCCAGGCGCGCGTTTTGGGCGCGGGACTGCCGCTCGCGCAGGAACCCGCCGATCAGCAGGGCGGAAACGACGCCGAAGGGCAGATTGACATAGAAAACCCACCGCCACGAAAGTTGCTGCGTCAGGAACGCGCCCAGTATCGGCCCGGCCAGACTGGAGACGCCCCAGACGCTCGTGAACAGCCCCTGCACGCGGGGCCGCTCGGTGAAGGAATAGATGTCGCCGATGATGGTCAGGGTGAGCGGCAGCACGCCGCCCGCGCCCAATCCCTGCACGGCGCGAAACGCGATTAACTGCGGCATGGACTGCGCGGCCCCCGACAGCATGGAGCCGAGCAGAAACACGCCGGTCGCCACCAGAAAGACCCGTCGCCGCCCGAACAAATCCGCGAGTTTGCCGTAAATCGGAACCGTCGTCGTGCTGGTCAGCAGATAGGCCGAGAAGACCCAGGGGTAGAGGTGAATGCCGTGCAGGTCGCCGATGATCGTGGGCATGGCGGTCGAAACGACCGTGCCTTCCATCGCCGCGATCAGCATTCCCAGCATCAGCCCCACCGTCACGAGGGCGCGGGCGCGCGAGGGCGCGGGGGCCGTTTCTGCGACGGGCGGCGTATCGGCCCGGTTTTGTATGCCCTTGTGTTCCAGTGTTTCCGTCCCTGCGTCCGCGCAAAGCGCAAATTTGCCCGTCATGCGAGCCGAACTTGGCCCCTGTCGGCACGCCTATTTACGCTTGCGGGCGGTTTCCGGTTGCTTCGACGCACAAAAAAATCGCCTGCAAGCGTCGGGTCAACGTGAAAGCGGCGCTTCCGCTATAGAAGCGCCGCTTGCCAGAGGTTGTAAAATCAAGCGCCAAGAACACAATTCAGCGCGGCGTTTCCGTTTCCTGCATCGCGCTCCAGACTGTCATGTACGCCCGGCTCTTGTGTTTCTGGTCGGGCAAGGCATGGATGTGGTCTTTGAAGTTGTCGTATTCGATGCTTTCGGTCAGCGTCGCCATCATTGCGCCCAACTGCTCCCGGCTGATATAAAGGCGGTGCTTGTAGTCGCCGCCCGGCGTGTCCTTGATCGGCGCGTCAATGCTGGCGACGCGCTTCAAATTGTCCAAATCGCCCCGAACGCGGGCGCGCACGAGAAACTGATCGCTGTCGTCGCGATGCTGCACTACCGAATAAAAGCCGTGCGCTGTCATTAACCACATGGGTTCCGCTCCTTCCGCCGCGTATCTGCCGTCCGGGAAAGTCGCGTCGTTTCGCCGCGCCCACTTTTTTGTCGTGACCGGCGTCGTTATACCGTGACGGGCAGCCTTTCGCCGCTAAGTTTCTACTGTCCCCCGCGCCGCAAAAGCGGAAAGCCCGCCACAGTTCCCCTTGCAAAAAAATCTGCGCCCGCTCGCTGTATGCGAAG
>JBBRNU010000836.1:0-1819 GCA_038230115.1 Chthonomonadales bacterium
GGGGTGTAAAATCGAAGGCGCGCGGCGTTCCAATCGTTCGCACGACGACGTTCTCGCTGTCGTCTTTGCCGACCGGCACGCTTTCGTGCGGCAGGTTGGGAATTTCCAGCAGGAGGGTTTGCAGCGTGCGCTCGCTCAGGGCGCATTCCGCGTCCAACTCGCTGATACGGTCGCCCAGCGCGCGCAGCTCGGCCCGCCGCGTTTCACGCTCATCCGGGCTGGCCTTGCCCATCGCCTTGTTCGCGGCGTTGAGTTCGGCTTTTTTCGTTTCTGCGGCGGTTTTCAGGGCGCGCACCTGACCGTCCAAATCCCGCACGCGCGCCACGTCGTCGGCATCCGCGCCGATTTTAAGAAGCCCTTCCCGCACGATTTCCGGTTGTTCGCGAAACAAGCGTATGTCCAGCATGAAATCTTCTCGCCTCCTCGTCCTGTTCCATTGTCCCACGCCCCGGCAAGCCATGTCAAGAGCGAAGCTGGGGGACAGGCAGGACGCTTCGGCGCAAAGCGCGCTTTTCGTTGTCAAGCGCGCTTGAAAAATAATTTTCGCGCGCGTGATCCCTTTTGCCGACTGGCCGCGCCTTATTACTGAAGACACCAAAAACGGAGGCGCGCTTGAAACCGATGCATTCACTCCTCGCGGCAGCCGCGAGCGACACGACCAACCGAACGATCAGTCGAACGATCAGCCGACGCGACAACACTTTTGACACCGCCAACGCAAAAGGGAAAACCATGTTCACGACTTTGATGACGCAGACGACTTCGCAGACGACCTTGACTTTGACGGGCGCACAGGAACTACGGGAATACGGATCGGGCGACATCGTGGAACCGGGCGTGTATCGCGACCTGGACACCGGCGCAATTGTGCGAGTGCAGGAGAGCGACGAACTGCCGGTCGGCAGCCGGGTCATGGTTTACCGCCGCCGCTTCCAGCGCATGACGGAGGAGACGCGCGTGCAGACCGGCCCCGGCGCGCGTTCGTGGGAAATCGCCCGGTCGCAGGAAGACCGCGTGGCCGCGTGATCTCAATACGCGCGGAGTGTGAAAGACGGGAAGCATTCAGGCGTGGTCATCCTGTCAACCGCCGCCTTTCCGTCTTTCAGACAGATTTGACCTGCTTCAAGACTTCAAAACAGCGCGTCCTGGCGGGAATTTGAGGCAGATGGGATGCGCGCAATCGCATTTCGCCCCTCGAACGGGACGCAAAAAAATATTTTCTGCCGCCTTTGATCTGTTTTGGCGACGAGCCGCGCCTATTTATTGATGACACACGAAACCGACGCGCAACTGATCCGCCAGACCCTCGCCGGGAACCGACTGGCCGCCGGACGCTTATCGGAACGCTGCCGAAAACTAGCGTTCCAGATCGCGCGCCAGGCTTTGGACAATACGGACGACGCTGCGGACGTGGCGCAGGAAGCCCTCGTCTATGCCGTCTTCCGACTCGCCGATCTGCGCGAGCGGGACAAGTTTCCCGGCTGGCTGCGAAACATCACCCTTTCGCGCTGCGCCGATTACCGCCGCCGACGCGGAACCCGGCGGCTGGGCGAACCTATCGCTCTGCTCAACGCGGCCAGCGAAGAGGCCGATTACACGGAGCGCCTGGTCATTCGTAACGCGGTCGCCCACCTTTCCGAAGCGCACCGCGCGACGCTTTTACTGCACTACGAAGGGGGCTGGTCGCTCGAAGAAGTGGCCGCCCTGCTCGCCATTCCCGTCAACACCGCGCGCAGCCGATTGATGGCCGCCAAACGCCATTTGCGCGCTGACCTGGACACGCTGTTCCCGCAAAGGAAACCAACGAAACCCATGCTTA
>JBBRNU010000837.1:0-1819 GCA_038230115.1 Chthonomonadales bacterium
GATCGAGGGACGGGTTCAGGGGGCCGAGGCCGTCCGTAACATGACCGGGCGGCAGGACAATGTGGTCGTGCAAATCGTCAACATTTGGGAGGCCGACGATCTGTTCCTCCGCCATCTGTACAACCCGGCGATTGTGGGCATGGTCGCGCAGTTGATGGGAACGGACACGGTGCGGGTCTGGCACGATCAGGTGCAGTACAAGCCGCCGTTCATGGGCGGGCCGACCGACTGGCATCAGGATCACCCGTATTGGCCCATCATTCAGCCTGCCGACCTGATAAGCGCGTGGATGGCTCTGGAAGACGCCACGATCGAAAATGGCTGCATGAGCATGGTTCCGGGCAGCCACAAATGGGGCGCGTACAAAGATGGCACGATTGGAACCAATCCCGATGATTTCACGCCCGCCCCCGATTTGTCTCTCCTGCCCCCGGACGCGCGCATCGAACTCAGGCCGTGCGGAGTGAAAAAGGGCGAGGCGATGTTCCATCATTGCCGCACGTGGCATGGCAGCCCGCCCAACCGCTCGGCGCGCGGACGGCCCGCGATTGCGGTGCATTACATGCCGGGTTATACGCGCTACGAAAAAGACCCCGGCGCAGCGCACCTGGTCGAGCGTCACATTACGGTTGGGCCGGGCGACATCCTAACCGGCGCGCATTTCCCGACCGTCATGGAAAACGGCGTCGTTGTTCGCCCTTGACGCGAAGGGTTCACCTCACGCGCTTCGCTGGCGGCCCCTCTCCTTACGCAAGGAGAGGGGAACGAAGGCGCAGGGTTTGTTCTTTGCAAGCAGGGAAAGAACCTTGCCCCGGCGCAGCGGGATTGCAGCCCGCACAGGCGGGCTTCGCGTTTCAGAATGGGGTTTCAATCCCGTTCGACGCGCCTTTCAGAACAGGCATTTAACCCGCCCTGCGGGTTTCACAATTCCTGCAGGGGTTTTAACCCCTCGGCTTCCGCTTATTTGTCCTGCCAGACGACATGGCCGTCGGCGTAGATTTGCACGACGCCGCCCGGCGCGTCAATCGAGCCAACGACGGTTTCGGCGGGATTGCCGAGACTGGCGAGCGTGCCGCCGTTGAACGTATAATTGAAGCCGTCGAAGGCCGAGCGGTCTTTGGCGTAGGGTTCGACCCGATCCACGACATTGCCATCGGCGGGCGGGAACGTTTCGTCGTAATCCTGGACGTACATCGCAAGCGCAGTTCCCACCGTTTTGGCGTGGGACTTGGCGCGCTCCCGCAGGACTTCGAGAAACTTCGCTTTCGGCACGCGGGTCAAGGGCGCGACCCAGGCGAACCCCTGGCACTGGTAGAGAATGGCGTCGCCGTTCGGCCCGACCTTTCCATTTTCGCCATCGGCGCACAGCAGGACGCGGGCGAATTTGCCCCCAGCCTCGCTTTCGAGCCAGAGCGGGTGCACGGTCTCGGTCGTTTCGCCCGCTTTCAGCAGTCCGCTCGTCGTTTGCACGCGCAGGCCCGCCGCGCCCGAAGCGGACGACTCGCCGGACGAGGGCTTCTTGTAAGGCTCCGGGCGTTTATCCAGCGTAGCCAGGGTTCCGGCTCGCGCGTCCAATGCCAGCCAGACCTCTTTCTTCTCCCCGCCCGCCGTTTTTTGCAGCGTGCGAATCGCATAATGCGCGCCGTCCGCCGTCCAGTAGGTTCCCGACATGATCATGTTTTTGGGCAGCGCGATGGCCGGGCCGGGCCTCCCGTCCGCCTGAACGACATAGAATTGCCGTGCGATGATCGGGGCTGGCTCGTTTTCCTGTCCGGCCTGAAGCGGCGGCGCTTCGGGAGCGCCCGGCGTGACGACCGAC
>JBBRNU010000838.1:0-1813 GCA_038230115.1 Chthonomonadales bacterium
ACGAAACATCGAATTTGTTGGTATAAATGATGTTGGCGAGTCCGCGTCGCTTTTATTTTCAGTGATCACCCTCCCCCATTTTGGAAAAGCGCGGTTCTTGTTTCATGCTCCCCCTTCCCCGGTGGGGAAGGGGGTCGGGGGGTTAGGCGACTGAAAAGCGTTTGTCCAAATCCCGCACTCCTGCATTCATTCAATCGGACGAGGAAGTTCAAATTCCATGAAGAAGCGATTCGCTTTGCGCGCCGGTTTCACTCGCCGGGCGGCGCTCGGTCTGCTGCTGACGGCGTTGGGCGCGTGGGGATTGGGCGCGTGTAATCGCCCTGCAGCCTCCAACAGCGGTCAGAATGGTCAAAATGGCGGGGCGGGGCCGTCCGTGACCCTGGCGCCGCAGGCGTATCAGCAGATGGTTTCGGCTTTTTACACCGGCACGATTGCGCTGCGAACCGGTGACGACGCCCGCGCCAAGCAGTATCTGGAAGCCGCCACGCAGATCGCGCCGCGGGAACCGGCGGCATGGGCCAATCTGGGATTGTTCCGCCTACGGAAAGCCAACGACGCCGAGGGCGCGATGCAGGCGCTCGAACAGGCCCGCAAATTGTCCCCCGACAGCGGCGCGGTGGAACTGATCGCGGGGCTGGCGGAAAGTCGGCGCGGCCGGGAGCCGGAAGCCCTCGCCGCCCTGCGGAAGGCCGTCACGCTGGCCCCTAACAACGTTCGCGCCCGCTACGCCCTCGCCAGCGAACTCAAAGACCATCCCGGCCCGACGACGGAAGCGGAACGCCTGACGCAGTTAGAAGCGCTGCAAACCGCGCTGCCCGACAATCTCGTCGTTCTCGTGGACTCCGCCGAAGCCGCCGCGCGCTCCGACAACGCCGCCAGCCTGAAGCGCGCCGCGGCGCGTCTGCAAACGCTGGGAGCCGGACTGCCCCCGAACATCCGCGCGCAAATCGCCAATCTTGCCAAAGCGAGCGCCACGCCGCACGTTCAGGCGGCGTCGGGACAGGCCGGGTTGCTGCGAAACCTCCTGCTCACCCAACCGACCTGGCAGCAAAGCAAGGATGCCGTGAACGCCGTGCTGGGCCGCGACAAATATCCCGGCGAAATCCTCGACGCCTTCCTTGCGCTGCCCGCGCCTTCCGCCACGCCCGCGCCCGCCGATACCGGCCTGACTTTCGCCGAGCAGCCGATTGCCCTTCCTGCAAAAGAGAAAATCGGGGCCGTGAGCGACCTGATTTTGACGCCGGAACTGCCCGCGCGCGTCGCCTCCAACTTCCACGTTCATAACGCCTCGATCCTGCCCACGCCGGAAGCCCGCCCGGAAACCGAGCCGGTCGTTATCGCCGCCGGGGGTAAATCGTTCGCCCTCGCCTCCTCCGCCCATCCCGACACCCGCGCGTTTCCCGGCGGCAGTGGGGCCGCGCTTGCGAACCCGGAAAGCCTGGTCGTGGGCGACTTCAATTACGACTTTCGCCAGGACGTGGCGCTGGCGGGTATGGGCGGGCTGACCCTCCTTCAGCAGGCTCCCGACGCCACGTTTCGCGACGTGACGCCCGCGATGAAACTGTCGACCGCCGTTCTCAAGACGCCTTATTACGGCGCGTGGACAGTGGACATCGAGGCCGACGGCGACCTTGATTTGGTCATGGCTCCGATGCAGGGCGCGCCGTTCACGCTGCAAAACAACGGCGACGGAACCTGGCAGGCCATCAAACCCTTTGCGGGCGTGGATTGCCTGCGCGGGTTCGCCTGGGCTGATTGGGACGGCGACGGGGACGGCGACGCAGTGCTGCTGGACGTGCAGGGCGCGCTCGCC
>JBBRNU010000839.1:0-1783 GCA_038230115.1 Chthonomonadales bacterium
AAACTACGGATGAACACACTCGAACCTTTGCCTGCGCCTACCGCGCCGCTCGCCGAAATTGCCGCCCCGCGCGAAAAAAGCCTGTTTTCCCGACTCGCCCCGATGGACTGGCTTCTGGTCGGCTGTCTGGTCGCCCTGTTTGCCCCGATGTTTCGCGACATGGTGGCGCTGTGGACGATTCCTGAAGCCCCGCAGTCTTACGCCCTCCTGGTTCTGCCCGCGTCGCTTATGCTGGCCTGGATGCTGCGCTCGCGGCTGATCGGCGTAACGCCCCGGCCTGCGGCGGGCGGCTGGGCTTTGCTTGCGCTCGGTCTGGCGCTGCTGCTGGTCGGAACGCTCGCGGTCGCGCTCACCCTTTCGGCGGTCGGTTTCGTCTGTGTCATCACCGGGCTGGTCTGGGCGCGCTATGGCGGCGAAGTGGTCAAGCGCATGGGATTTCCGCTCGCGTTTCTGCTCGCTCTGGTTCCCTTTCCCTCGGAAATGCTGAACTTGATGACGTTCCCGCTCCAGGGTCTTTCGGTGCGCGGCGCGGCCCTCATGCTGCGTCCCTTCGGCGACGTGGCGGTGGAGGGAACGCAGATTCACATCAATAATTACGCCCTCGACGTAATCGCGCCCTGCAGCGGCCTGACGATTGTGCTGCCGATTTTCGTTCTCGCGGCCTACTATCTTTACATGGTCAGCGCGCCGCTGTGGAAAAAATTTACGCTTCTCGCGCTGACGCTGCCGATTGCGATGTTCGTCAACGCCGTGCGCGTCACGCTCATCGGCATCGTCGGCGATAATTACGGCGTTCGCGCCGCCAATACATTTCACGATTACAGCGGCCTGATCACCGTCGTTCTGGGCTTCGTCGCGCTGATTTTTATCGCGCAGGAGATGAAATGCAACGAGCTTCACGAAGAGATCGCGCTTTAGTCGCCGTTCTCAGCCTGGGGGCGATTGCCAACTTCGCCGCGCTTGGCGTGGCGAAAAGCCGCGCCTACACGATCCCGCCGCCCACGCCCCTGCCCCACGTCTTTCGCGGGTGTCAGGCCAATTTCATGCCCGACGACCCCGGCACACTGGCGATTCTGCCCCACGCCCGCATCACGACCGTGCGCTATCTGGCGAGCGAGGCCGCGATTCCGACCGACGTGGTGGTGATCGCCAGCCGCGACCCCAACGACATGCACACGCCAGAGCGCTGCATCATCGGAAGCGGCTTCGAGATCATCAGCAGCGACACGCGGCAGTTGAACGTCGCCGGGCCGGACGGGGGGACGTGGGCGCTGAACCGCCTGCTGATCCGCAAGGATAAGGAACAGGAATTGATTTTGTACGGGTACGATGGCGTGGGAACGCTGGGCGGCTCGACCGTTCTGGCGCGTATGGCGATGAAACTGGGCGCGGCCAACCGCAAGCCGTCCTATTTCGTGCGCGTGTCGTCGCCCGTCGTCGGCGATGTCGCCCAAACCGAAACCCAACTGATGCGTTTTTTCGGCGACCTGATGCGCGCCCGCCGTTCCTGGGAAACGCCCAACGCGCCCGCGTCGGGCGTCAAATAGAATTCGTTTCGTTAGTCGAACTGAAATTTTGCGCTGAAACGCCAAGCTCGCAGAACGGGAATGAATCCCCGTTCTGAAACGCTAGCCCGCCTGCGCGGGCTTAACACGCGCTCCGACTGAAAACCGCTTCAATTCGTCTGCTTTCATGGGTTGAAAACGCGCTTTGGTCTTCGGTATTGGCATTGCAGCCCTCGAAGGAGGGCTTCGCATTTCAGAACGGGGATTCATTCCCGTTC
>JBBRNU010000840.1:0-1781 GCA_038230115.1 Chthonomonadales bacterium
GCGTTCGTCATCGAATACAGCACGTTCGTGGCGGCGCTTCGCAGCGGCCCGTTCATCAAATCGGAGACGCGATGCTGCCGAATGTTGATGAGCGTGAGCCACTTCCGATTTTGATCCAGCATCAGATCGGCGCTTTTCTGGATGCTGGCGAAATCCGTGCTGAAATTGCGGCTCAGTTCCTCCAGCTGCCCCGTCGCGACCGGCACGATGAACACGAAGAACGCTACGACGATCAGCAGCGCCAGAATGTAAAACGTGAAGATCGAGCGCACGCGCGACCGTCCGTGCCGCTCGCCCGCGCGCAGGGCCGGGTCGAGCAGGGACGCCAGAAAAAACGCGATCACGAAGGGCGGCAGGATCGCCTGCACCTGCCACAAAAAGACGAGCGCGACCAGCCCCGCCACCGACAGCCCCGCGACGCGCTGCAAATCCCGCCGCGACCAGCCGAACGGATGCGTGGCCCGGCGCGGCATGGAGGGCGTCAAAGCGCGCAGGCGTCCTGCCGGGGTCATTTCTCCCGCTTCCAGAGTTTCCGCGTCATCGAGGGCCTGCGAGGCGTCCCGCGTTTTGGCGGCGACCGACGCCGCCGTCCTTTCGACAGCGGCTGACATCGAATTCGCGTCGGCGGCGACTGGCGCAAACGGCGGTTCGGGCGCGGCGGGAAATTCCCCGGCCCGCCCGCCGACGCCGCGCCCCGACTCCGGGCGACCCTCGACGGGCGCGGTTTTCCCCAGGCGGCTAACTGGCCGACTCCTCGCCATCCGACGCGCCTTCGCCCAGTTTCTGCGCCATCTGCGCGCGGGTTCGGTCTACCGCCGTCGTCACTTTCGTGCCGACCGTGCGGCCCAGTTCGGAAATCTTATCGCTCAGGTCGTTCATAGATTTGCCCAGGTCGTCGCGCGTTTCCTGCCCGGATTTGGGGGCCAGCAGCAGGCCGGTAATCGCCCCGACCAGGACGCCAACGCCAATCCCGGCCAGTATGCTGACCAGTACGCCCCGTCCGTCATCATCATTATCCAGCATCGTCATCTCCTTTTTCGGTTCGCATTTCGCTCGTCGTCCCTCGCGTCAGAAAGGACGAATTTTCCAGTTGGAACGCTTGCGGCAGCAGGTCGGCTATCCGCCAAACGCCCGCTCCCGCCACGAAAACCGGACAGTCCGATTCCATGAACTCGGCCATGACCTGGCGGCAGGCTCCGCAGGGCATTCGCGTCCCCGGCGGGTCGGCGTCGCTCGCTTTGGCGCAGCAAACCGCGAGTCGGGTAAGCCGTCTGGCTCCGCCCGCGAGGGCCGCAAAAATCGCCACGCGCTCGGCGCAGATAGACAGTCCATAACTGGCGTTCTCGACATTGCACCCGACAAAAACGCCCTGGTCGGTCTCGACCGCCGCCCCGACCGGAAACTGCGAATACGGGCAGTAAGCCGCTTCCGCCGCCGCCCGCGCGCGTTGCTGTAACTCGTCTTCCAGCGGCCCGCCTCCCCTGCTCACTACAAACGAGAATGACTGCCCGTTCTAAGGCGTGCGTCGACCGGGAATGAATCCCCGTTCTGAAATGCCAAGCCCGCCTGCGCGGGCTGAAGTTAAGCGCTCCCTTATCAGATCAGCCTTCACGGGCTAAAAACGCGCTTTGGCTCTCGGCATTGGCTTTTAGCCCTCGAAGGAGGGCTTCCATTTCAGGACGGGGATTCATTCCCGTCCTCTTTCCGCGCGCTTCTCACTCCGTCCGGCATACAATCGTGCCGCCGCCTACGACGACCTGCCCGGCCTCTTCCCCGGCGCC
>JBBRNU010000841.1:0-1780 GCA_038230115.1 Chthonomonadales bacterium
ACACGCTGCCCATCGGCATTGCCCTATTTCAATCATCCTACTACACCGAATACGCGCTGACTCTGGCCGCGAGCCTGATTTGCACGCTTCCGGTCGTGATCGTGTTCCTATTGTTCCAGAAAAACATCGTCAAGGGCGTGGCGCTGACCGGCCTGAAGGACTGAGTAACCTGCTTTGTACGCAGGCGGTTCATTTGCCGGAACCTGCCGGGAGTTTTTAACCTCCGGCAACAGCGCTCGCCGGAACAGCCCGAAGTTTTTAATTTCTGGCCCGCGCCCTTTCGCGGCGAAACCCGGCAGGACTTCCGCGCCCGTCCGTTCAAATTACTGACATCCAAACCGACAGGGCAATGAATATGGCAGTCGCAACGGGAAAAATCTGGAAAATTGCGGGTGTCAGTTTCGAGCATATGCACATGGGCGACCTGCTGCGGATGGCGCGCGAGCATCCGCAGGCGGAAATTGTTGGTATCGCCGACGCCGACCGGTCGCGCATGGAGCCTACGGCGCAAACGCTCGGCATCGCCTCGGAACGCATCTTTACCGACCCGCGCCAATGTCTCGAAACGACCCGGCCCGACATTGTTTTGCTCTGTCCGGCGACGGCGCGGCATGGCGAATGCGTAGAAATGGTCGCGTCCTACAACGCGCACGTCCTGGTGGAAAAGCCGATGGCCGCGTCACTGGCCGATGCCGACCGCATGATTGCGGCGATGGCCGGGACCGGCAAACAGCTTGTCATCAACTGGCCGCTCGCGTGGTATCCGCCCCACGTCACGACGAAGCGTTTGCTGGACGAGGGCGCGATTGGGGCCGTCCGAGAAGTGCATTATTATGACGGCAACCGGGGGCCGCTGCGCCACGTCGCGGACAAGAAAGAGATTGACGCCGAAGAAGCGGCGCGGCTGAAATCCGAGTCGTGGTGGTATCAGCGGGCGAGCGGCGGCGGGTCGCTGCTCGATTACCTGGGCTACGGCGTCACGCTGGGAACCTGGTTTCACGACGGTCGCGCCCCCTTAGAAATTACGACGATGACCGACGACTCGCCCGGCTTGGAAGTGGACGAGCATAGCGTCACAATCGCCCGCTATGCGACGGGCCTGTCGAAATTCGAGACGCGCTGGGGAACCTTTACCGATCCCTGGACGACGCAGCCGCAGCCGAAATGCGGGTTTGTCGTGGTCGGCGAGGCGGGAACTATCAGCAGCTACGATTACGAGTCGGTTGTTCGCATTCAAACCACAGACCGGCCCGAAGCGCGCGACCTGCCCGTAGACACGCTGCCGTTCGGACGTCAGAACCCGATTCAATACCTTCTGCACTGTCTGGAAACCGGCGAACCCGTGCGCGGCCCGCTCGACCCGGCCCTCTGCCGCATCGGTCAGCAAATCGTAGATACGGCCCTGCAAAGCGCCCGCGAAAAACGCACGCTCGCCCTGCTGCCGTAAATACAAGGCCAGAACCGAAACGCGCTGCCAATTCGCTTGC
Organism: Chthonomonadales bacterium; assembly: GCA_038230115.1. GTDB lineage: Bacteria > Armatimonadota > Chthonomonadetes > Chthonomonadales > Chthonomonadaceae > JBBRNU01. The sequence goes on from JBBRNU010000841.1 coordinate 1,488, forward strand.
AGGGAAGAGGGCTTGCCGCGCCCTGCATTGTTATTTTGCCGCGCCCCTACGAAAAGCGCACGACTTTTGCGGGGCGCATAAATAAGTGCGGCGTGGAAGGAGTTTGCGTTGGCGGAAACCGTGAAAGAAACCGATTACAGCTTGACGAGCGCCAGTTCGACCGCGGAAATTGCCGCGCCGGAACTGCCGTACCAGCCGCGCGACCCGAAAAAGTATCGCCCCAACATCGGCCTGATCGCTTGCGGCGGCATCACCGAAGCGCACCTGAAGGCGTACCGCAAGGCCGGTTACAA
>JBBRNU010000842.1:0-1779 GCA_038230115.1 Chthonomonadales bacterium
CACACCGTCACGAGCGGCATTTCGCACGTCGGCATGTATGTCGGCAACGGCCATTTCGTTCACGCTTCCAGCCGCAGGTCAGGCGGCGTCCGCGAAGACAGCCTCGATTCGGGCTACTACCGGCAGGCGTTCCGGGGCGCGCGACGCTTCCGCAAGTAGTGGCAAAGGAAAACTCAACTTGTCACTCAAGTCCGCTCACCTGACGCGAAGGCATGAGGCGCGTTGAACGGGACTGAATGCCCGTTCGACGCGCAGGCGAGCCTCCGTAGCAAGTTGAGTGAAATCAAGGAAACCAGAGTGTAAACGGCTTGCGTCCGCGCGGGCCGTTTTTCGCTTGCTCGGCGCGCAAATTCTTCCGACCGGCGCGTAACAATTCGAGAAAGCGAATGTCAAACCGGCAAGGGTATCACGCGCGCATGATGAAATTCGATTGGCTGAACATACGACGGAGCGTCAACCGACGGGCGGCTGGCAGCGGGCGAGGCAATGACGATGAATGGCGGCGCGGGTCGGCGCGGCGCAAATCGGGCCGGGCCGTTCCCGTCTGGTTCGCGTTGTTGACGGCGCTATTTGGCGTTTTCATGCTCCCGCGCGCTAACGCCTTGCCGACGTTCCCGCCCATCGTTCGCACCACGTACAGCGTCAAGTCTGGCGGTAAGGTGGACAAGGCGCTGACGACTTGCATCCTGTGTCACGCGGCGGCTGGCCCGCCCGCGCTCAATCCTTACGGCAAAGACGTCAAAGCCGCGCTCGCGGAGGCGGGAACGAAAACGCTGACCCCGGCAATCTTGAAGGCCATTGACGAAAAAGATTCCGATGGCGACGGAGCCTTGAACCGGGCCGAATTCGCGGGCGACAGCCTGCCCGGCGACGCGACCGTGAAACCGCCCCCGGTTCCGCTTATCGCCAACGCCATCGCCGCCGATAAGCCCGATGCGGCTCCGAGCGGCGGCTTCAACTGGCGCGAGCTATTGCTGCCCCGCCACGCGCAGCATCCCATCATCGTGCATTTCCCGATTGCGCTGTTCATCATCAGCCTGCTCTTCGACGTGATCGCGCTGTGGAAGCGCAGCGCGGCCTTTCACGCCGCCGCCCATCTCAACCTGGCCGTCGCAGCGATTTCCGGCCTGTTCGCGCTCGTGACCGGGATATTGGCCTGGCAGTTCCAGTACAACGGCGCGGCTCTGCGCGGCAATCTCCTCTATCATTTGATCTTATCCGTCATCGTGACGGTTCTGATGTGGATATTATGGGGCTTGCGCTCCCGCCGCAAATCCGGCGGCCCGCCCTTGAGCCGCGCCTATCTCATCCTGGGCTTCCTGGCGCTGGTCATTGTCGCGATTACGGGGCATCTGGGCGGCATTCTCAGCGGGGTCGTGACCGGATGATCGCAAAACGGTTTTCGGTTCGTCGTCGCGAAGCCGTTTCCTCTTGTCGCTATTGGCTGACATTGAAAGACATTGAAAAGAAAATTGGCGTTGCGCTTGCGAAGGTGGTAGAATATTGTGCAAGCGTGATGAGGCGCGAACCGATTTTACGTTCGACAAGCCGCCGCTCCCACGCTTCGCAAAACAAATTCCCGAACTACCGAACCTTTCCAGAAAGAAATTCGCTTCTATGAACCGTCGAGATTTTCTAAAAGACGCGGCGTCTGTCACCCTGGGCGCGGCTCTGGCAATGGGCGCGACAGAATTGCGCGCCGACGCGGAACTGCGCCTGGACGACGACAAGCCGACCGGCCCGCCCGTCAACTGCGGCGTTATCGGATTGGGCGTGCAG
>JBBRNU010000843.1:0-1761 GCA_038230115.1 Chthonomonadales bacterium
GCCGCTTTCGCCCTGAATCGGCTCGATCATGACGGCGCACGTCCGCTCGGAAATCAGGTCGTCGAGGGCGTGCAGATTGCGCGGCGCGTAGTGGAAGCCCGGCACGAGCGGGACGAACGGAGCCTGGTATTTGGGCTGCGCGGTCGCGGTCACAGTTCCCATCGTGCGCCCGTGAAACGAGCCTTCAAAGGTGATGATCTCGAAGCAGTCGGCCCCGCGTTTTTGTTTGCCCCACTTGCGGGCGATTTTCAGGGCGGCTTCGTTGGCTTCGGCCCCGGAGTTGCAGAAGAACGCTTTTTCCATGCCGCTCAACTGGCACAAACGGGCGGCGAGGCGGGCCTGGAGCGGGTTATGAAACAGGTTGCTGACGTGCATCAGCGTGCGCGCCTGCTCCGCGATGGCGCTGGCGATGCGGGGGTGGCAATGCCCGCAGCCGACGACGGCGATTCCGGCGAGAAAGTCCAGGTACTCGCGGCCCTCGCTGTCCCACAGCCGCGCGCCCTCGCCGCGCACGAAGACGACCGCCTGCCGCGCATACGTTCCCATGACGAACGCGCTGTCCAGACCCATGATTTCGCTCAGGTCCACCCCGGCTGGCATCGAATCGAATGTCCCGGCTATGTCGGCCCGCTCCTGAAGTTCCGTTGCCATTGCGCGTTTCCTGTTTCCTTCCTGTCTGCCTGCCGATTACGATTGCAATCTTGAAATTGCGTCAGGCGCGAAGCATTGTACCGATGCCGGTGTCGGTGAAAATCTCGATGAGCAGGGCGTGCGGCTGCCGCCCGTCAATCAAGTGCGCCCGCGCCACGCCGCCTTCGAGCGCGGCAATACACGCTTCCAGCTTGGGGATCATGCCGCGCTCAGCGGCTCCGCTGGCGATCATCGCTTCGGCCTGGGCGACGTCCATTTCGTTAATCAGCGACGACTTGTCGGCATAATCGGCGTACAGACCTTCCACGTCGGTGAGAACAACCAGCTTGGCCGCGCCGACCGCCGCCGCGATATGCCCCGCCGCATGGTCGGCGTTGACGTTGTAGCTTTCGCCGTCCGGCCCAATCGCGACGGAAGAGACGACGGGAACGTAGCCCTGCTCGCTCAACAAGGTCAAAATGTCAGCGTTGATTTGCGCGATTTCTCCGACGAACCCCAAATCGCCCGCGTCCGATTCCAGCTTGCAGGCCACTATCAAGTTGGCGTCCTTGCCGCTCAGTCCGACCGCTTTGGCCCCCTGCTGGTTTAACAGCGCCACGATGCCCTTGTTGATTTTGCCCGCGAGCGCCATTTCGACAATTTCCATCGTGGCGGCGTCGGTCACGCGCAAGCCGCCGACGAAGTGCGGCTCATGCCCCATTTGCTTCATGAGGGCGCTGATTTCCGGCCCGCCGCCATGCACGAGGATCGGGCGAATGCCGACGTAATGCAAAAGGGCGATGTCCTGCATCACCTGCGCTTTGAGCGCGTCGTCAATCATTGCGTTGCCGCCGTATTTCACGACGAGCGTTTTGCCGTAGAACTGCCGCAGATAAGGCAGCGCCTCGATAAGCACGGCGGCATGAAATGAAGCGTCTGGTTTCAACTGGCCCATTCTCCCGAAACAAATTTATATCTTTTGACCCCAGGAATGAGAGCGGGCATTTATTCCCGTTCTCATCTCGGTGGTTCAATCCCGTTTCGGTCACGTATGATACTCGGCGTTGATTTTGATGTAATCGTAGCTGTAATCGCACGTCCAGACTCTCGCTTCAGCGTCGCCGTTGTCAA
>JBBRNU010000844.1:0-1753 GCA_038230115.1 Chthonomonadales bacterium
AGCGCGTCTTGCTCAGGCGGGCAATGGATACGACGCGGTTTCGTTGTTTGAGGAGGAAGATTGACCGCGCCATCCGACATCTTGAACGCCGCCTTTGCCCGCGCTGCTAACGGAAACGAATCCGGCGCAGTCCTGACCGAAGCGCAGCATGGCTGGCTGATAACCATTGTACGGCAGGCCGAATTGCAAAAGGCAGTTGTCGCCGCGCTGATGACTTCGCTGGTCAAAAAGGCGCTGACGCCGACACAGGACGTTCGATTACACAAAGTCGAAATGCCCAACGGCTACTCTGGGCGCGTCTTCGATACAGCCCACGTCACGCCCTTCATACGGGAGAAATTCCCTCGTCTGGCGATGCGAAGCGGCAGCGGCTGGCTGACGCGCTCAATAGAGCAGAATCACGCCTTTATGCTTGACTTTTCCGGCAAAATACAAAGCCGGAGCGTGAAAGAAGCATTTCTAAACGTTCTGCATGACATTGAAGAGGGACAGGGGCAGGCGGAAACTTACCTTGTGGAACTGCTTGCCCTGCTGGTTCGGCATACCAGCGCGTCGCGAGTGGCTGTTACCGCCACCGAAAATCGAGGACAGGTTACGGTCAGCGACATTATCGAATTGCTAAAGCGGCATTTCTTTTTCGATTATCATCTGGCGGGCGCTTCCCGCTTGCCTGTGCTTGCGCTATACGCCGCCTATCAACTCGTAATGGATATCCCGCGCTACGCAGGGAAACGGCTTGCGCCGCTGAAAAGCCATACCACTTCCGACGCAAAGTCGCGCAGCGTGGCGGACGTGGAAATCCTTGCGGCAGACGGTTCGTTTTGGGAGGGGGTTGAGGTCAAGCACGGAATTTCGATCACCCCGACGCTGGTGGAAGACGCTTACGAGAAGTTCGCCCCGACTGCGGCCAACCGCTTTTACCTGCTAACAACCGCGGAGCCGAACGTCACGGACGCGCAAGCCATTGCCGCGCGGGTAAACTTCATTCGCCAGGAACATGGCTGCGAGGTTATCGTAAACGGCCTGCTGCCCTCGCTCAAATATTATCTGCGCCTGCTGCCAGACCCTTCGGTTTTTCTGAGCGGCTATGGCGTCGCCCTGCAAGCCGATTATGAGGCGAATACCGACGTAAAAGCGGCGCACATTGAATGCTGGAACGCGCTGCTCGCCGCCTTGCCAATAGCGGACGCCCGCCAACAAGAGGGATGAGACACCGTAGACAACCTGGAAAAAGCGATTTCCGACGTGATCGCCGAAGGCAAAGACGTGACTTACGACATGAAGCCTGACCGCAATGATCCGACTGCGGTTGGCACGTCCCAAATGGCCGACGCCATCATCGCCAAACTGTAACCTGCCTTTCATCTTTCTCTGGCGTTAACGGTTTTTTGTTGACGCCAGAGGAAAGAGCTACGCGAAACAGGAGAAAATTGCCGATTATTGCGCCGTCGGGGTATTAGAATGTTGGATTGTCAGTCCCGGCGCGCAGATGGTGGAAATTCTGGAATTGACGCCCTCAGGAGAAAAATCGGTTCGCATTTACGGGGCGGGCGAAACCGCGCTGTTGTTGACGTTCCCGGATTTGCGTGTATCCGTTGACGCCCTTTTCGCGAAGTGACGTGAAGCGGAGTTGGGAGAAAAACAATGGCTGCCGCGCCCAAAAGACCTTACGTGACGCCGGAAGAATATCTGGAACGAGAAGGCCGCGCCGAAACGAAAAGCGAGTACCACGACGGCGACATCGTGGCGATGG
>JBBRNU010000845.1:0-1750 GCA_038230115.1 Chthonomonadales bacterium
GCCGCGTCGGCATTCTGGGCCTGCGTATGGAGAAGCCCCTGACTAACGAGCAGCTCGCCCGCGCCCTGAATGTCGAAAGCGGCAAACTGCATTTTCACACGAAGAAACTGCTGGAGGCTGGAATGATCGAATTGGCGGAAACGCGGGCCAACGGCTCCATTATCGAAAAGGCGTACCGCGCGGTCTCCCGCCATTATATCGCGCCGGAGCCGGTCTCGGATGGGAAGAAACCGCGCTTCGACGACGCGCTGACGATGGCCCTGGAGCGTTACCGGACGACCTGGCGCGAAACGCAGGGGCTGCCGGACGGCATTGAAATGGCTTACAACGTGGTGATGACGATGCCTCGCGCCCGCGCCGGGGAATTCGCCCGCCGCTTTCTCGCGCTCGCCAAAGAATTTGTCGCCGCCGGTTCCGGCGAACCCGATGCGGAACCGGCGGCTCTGCTAGTCCTGATGCACTCGCTGCCCCCGGCGCAACCCGGCGGGGACAACGACGCAAACGAAACTGGAAAGGAAAAGGAGAATAACGATGCAGCGTAACGGACGAACGGTTTGGCTGGGAGCGGGGGCAGCGGCGCTGGGCCTGCTGGCGCTGACCGGGTTGGGGGCGCGGCTGCGCGCTTCGGACGGGGAGCGCGACGGGAACGCAAATTTCGCGGCTTTGCGCGCGGAAACCCTGGCGCACGGGCGGGAAATCGCCGATCTCGCGGCGCAGGGCGACGGTCACGCCATCTTCACGCGCTTTGCCCCGGCGACGGCGGCGCAAATCCCGGAAGCGAAACTTCAAGCCGTTTTGCAGGGCCTGCTGAACCAGGGGCCGCTCGGCAAGCCGTCCGGCGACAACGCCATGCCCGTCAATCGGGAAGCCTTGCTGTATACCGCCAACCTTCCGCAGGGCGACCACACGATACGGCTCACGGCGCAGTTCAACGCGAAGGGCGAACTGGCCTTGATTTTGCTGGCTCCTGCGCGTGTCCTGCCGCCCGATCCGAAAGCCGATTACAAGACGAAAAACACGTACCGCCTGCCGTTCGACGGAACCTGGCTCGTCTTCTGGGGCGGCGACAACGAATTGCTGAACTACCACGTCGTCGCGCCCGGTCAGCGTCATGCCTACGACATCGTGCAGTGGCGCGACGGCGGTACGCACACGGGCGACGGCGCTCGTAACGACCAATACTATGCGTGGGGGCAGTCGGTTCTCGCGCCCGCAGCGGCGACCGTCGTGGAAACCGACAACGACCAGCCGGACAACGACGTTTCGCATTTTGCGCCGAATCCGCATCATCCCGCCGGGAACCACGTCGTTCTGGACTGCGGGGCGGGCGAGTATCTGCTCCTGGCGCATATGCAGCGCGGCAGCGTGAAAGTCCGCGTTGGCGACAAGGTGAAGGCCGGACAGACGCTCGGCAAATGCGGCAACTCCGGCAACACGACGGAGCCGCATGTTCACGTTCATTTGCAAAACCAGGCGGCCCTGTTTCACGGGGCGGTCGGCCTGCCGCTCGCCTTCTCGCATTTCGTCGCCGACGAACGCAAAACGGAACGCGCCGAACTAACGCGGGGCCAATTCGTCGCCAATAGCCCCTAGCCTGCCGGTCTTGCCGTCCGTCGGCAGGCGCGTTTCCAGTCGCAGGCAGGGACGCGCGCCTGTCGAAAGTTCCTTCGCTCTGCGCGCGAGACGGGCATTGAAAACGTCCGGCAGGAAAAAACAACCGTCTTCCAGACGGCAATGCCAAGACAAGAAC
>JBBRNU010000846.1:0-1746 GCA_038230115.1 Chthonomonadales bacterium
AAGGAAATTCTGCCCCAGGCGCTTTTGGGCGCGAAGCCCATGCGCCCGGAGCAGATCGCTGGCCTGTTTCGGAGAAGTGACGTCGGTTTCGATTACGCCCTGCCTGTTCTCGACGCGCCAGTTTCGCGCCCTGAAAACCAAAATCGCCGGGCGCTTTCGAGCCTAGTCAATGATATGGACGCGCACCGTTCCCATGCTGCGAACGCCGGCGGCGTCGTGCTTGGTATCAATGCCCAGATCAATGCGGTTGCCTTTGATGGCTCCGCCGGTATCGGCGGCAATTGCGTAGCCGTAGCCTTCGATGTAAAGGCGCGTGCCAAGCGGAATGAAATGCGGGTCTACGGCCACCACGCCGTAGCCGCCCATGAGACCCGTTTGCGTGCGCCCGCTGCCGGAGCCGCCGCAATGGTAGGGGTCGTAGTAGGTCGCAACCATGTTCACGACCCGCCGCCCGGAGAAGTAACCGCGCGAGGGCAGCGCGCCGCGCCTCCCCTCCTCGATCAACTCCGTGACCGGCTTTTTAAGAATGCGCGTGGCGACGACTTCGCGCCGCAGTTCCACGCCGTCCGTCCGGGAATAAACCCGGTATTGCACTTCTTTCTCGCCGTTCATGCCGCTGTGAACCGTGCGAGACGCGCCGGCGCGCAGGGTATTCGTCGTCTTCCTTAGGGTGGGGTAAGGAATCGGCTCGCGCTGCGTCAATTTGCGCGCGGCGGGGCTAACGTCTCCCGTCCGGGCGATTTTGTCGCTGCGATGGCTGTCCGTGTCGCGCGGCGTTCCGGCAAGCGTGGGCGTCAGGGACAAAAGCCCCAGAACGGCCAGCCCGGCCTTGAGCAGCGCGGGGCGAACAGTGGTAGTAAAGGACACTCGCGGGTCCTCCTTTCCATTTTTCCGATGTGACACCGTTCGGATGCCTGAGTGAAAATTCTTCTCCTTGAACTGCAGAGGACGCGGCCAGCGATGCGGTCAAGTTACTGCTCGGTCGGTAGTTTGCGACCGGCAATCGGCAGTGTAGCGCCTCGCGACGGGATATGTCAACCCCGAAAAGACCGTCTAATGTCTGCTAGTCCGCGCTTCCTGCCATTTGTTGGCCTTTCCTGCAACCCAATCGCAGGCAAAAATATTGGGTTTTTTTTCGCGCGCAACGGGTAAAGCATTGACACATTTCTACTAGTATGTTATAATTTATGTACCGTAAGCCAGTGATTTTCAACTGACGCAGACCATGCGCGGCGGCTTTTTTGCCCGACTCCGCGCGAGGAGAACCGTTTTGAAAAAAGAGTTTGTCGTTGAACGCCAGGGCAAATCCTTCATTTTGTACGCGGGTCTGCTCGACCTGGCGCACCAGCAGGGTCTGAAATCCATCCGCACCGCCGTGTCGCAGGTTCCCGCCGAAGACAACAATCGCGTGGCAATTTGCACGGCGACGGTCGTCATCGAAAAGGACGGCGTGGAGCGGACATTTACGGGCATCGGCGATGCGGCCCCAAACAACGTGGCCCCGGCGATGCAGACGTGTTTGCTGCGGATGGCCGAAACGCGCGCCAAAGCCCGCGCCCTGCGCGATGCCGTGAATGTCGGCGTGGCGGCGTTCGAGGAGTTGGGCGACGAGGGCGCGCACGACGGCGCCCCGGAGCGCGGCTATGCCATGAACTCGGCTCGCGTTCCCCGAACGGAGCGACCGGCCCCGAATCGCAATAACAACAATGCGAACGGCGGCGCAAACGGTCACGGCGGGGCGGCTCC
>JBBRNU010000847.1:0-1746 GCA_038230115.1 Chthonomonadales bacterium
GAATGGCCGTCCAGAGCAGCCCGGCGGCATCCTCGGACGTGCTGGGGATCACGACGTTGAGGCCATGAATGTGCGCCCAAATGCCCTCATTGCTCTCGCTGTGCCACAGACTGCCGCCGGGCAGATACGCCCCATATGGCGCGATGATCACCATCGGGCAGGCCCACGCGCCGCAGGTGCGCCAGCGCAGCGAGGCGACCTGCGTCATGAGCTGGTTCAGCGCGGGCGCGATGAAATCAATAAACTGAATCTCGAACACGGGACGCCAGCCCAAACTCGCCAGCCCGACCGCTGCGCCCAGAATCGTGGCCTCGGCCAGCGGCGCGTTCATCACCTGCGCCGGAAACTGCTTCGACAGCCCTTTGGTCAGCCCGAAAACGCCGCCCTTCGGGTCTTCGATGTCCTCGCCGAAAACGAGAACCTTCTCGTTTTCCCCCAGCGCTTTTTGCAGGGTCTGGTTTACAGCGGCGACCATCGTCACCTCGGCGGTCAATTCCAGGGGCGGCGCGCTCAGGGGCGCGGACGGGCCAAAGAGATGCTGCATCACGGCGTCGGGCGCGGGATCGGCAGCGGCTTCGGCGTCGCGATAGTCGCGATCCACCTGCGCGGCGATGTCGGCCAGTTCCTGGTGCCAGTTTTCCAGCGACAGGACGTTTTCGGAAATCAGCTGCCGCGCCAGGTTGTCAACGGGGTCGCGCAGCAGGTCGGCGCTCAGGTCTTCCGCCGGACGATACAGCCGCTGATCGTCGCTGCTGGTATGCGAGCAAAGACGGTCGAGTTCGCACCAGAGGACGGTCGGCCCCTCGCCCCGCCGCGCTTTTGCCACGCACTCCTGCCCGACTTCGTACAGGCAGAACGGGTTGCGTGCGTCCACTTTTACCAGCGACGCTTCGCCCAGCGCGCCCAGACGGTAAGGGAAGAATTTTTCAGTGGGCGTGCTGATGCCGTAGCGGTTGTCTTCGATTACGAACACCAGGGGCAGTTTTTCCTGAAGCGCGAAGGCAAGCGCCTCGTAAAACTCGCCCTGCCGGGTCGCGGCGTCCCCGACAGTCGTCATGACGACCTGATCGCCGCCTTCCAATTTGATTGCCCAGGCCGCGCCCGCCGCAGGCAGGCATTGCGAGGCGGTCGGCGTCGCGACGGAAAAAAGGTTGTGGTTCCGGTCGCTGAAATGGCCGGGCATCTGGCGTCCGCCGCTCGAACTGTCCCGCTTGGCAAGGTAGGCGAGCGCCAGTTCGTAATTCGTGATCCCGCGCGCCAGGGCCATGGCGCGGTCGCGATAATAGGGAAAGAGGTAGTCGTCGGGCCGGAGCGTGTACATCAGGGCGGCGAGAGCCTCATGCCCCGTGCCGGACACTTGAAACCAGCCTTTGCTCTGCCGCAGCAGAATGCCCTCGCGCCGGTCGCCTTCGCGAGCGAGCGCCATAAGATGAAGCAGTTCGCGCTTGGGCAGCGCGGCGCCAACTATTGTCTCCGTCAAGTCCATCTAACGCTCCGTCGGTTTGATTTCAAATTCAGCGGGTCGCCAAATTCGATGCGGAAAGCCGGGTGGACTTTCCGTAGGGGAAAGCCGGTTGGACTTTCCCTGCCTCATTTTTCCCTCGCGGGAATTTGCAGGAAGCGGAATGTCAAGGCGGACGGGCAGAATGGGAATGAATCCCCGTTCTGAAATGCGGCGAACGGGAATGAATCCCCGTTCTGAAATGCGGCGAACGGGAATGAATCCCCGTTCTGAAATGCAAGCCC
>JBBRNU010000848.1:0-1745 GCA_038230115.1 Chthonomonadales bacterium
CAATACAAAACCCTTCGCACGCCACTGCAAGTAAAATCGAAATGGAAAAGGACTTTCGCCCAATGAGCATGACCCGCTGGGGAATTTTAGGCTGCGGCAGCATCGCCGGCGCGTTCGCGGAAGGACTGCAGGCGCTGCCGGACGCGCGTCTTGTCGCGGTCGGTTCGCGGTCGCAGGAGAAGGCGGAAACGTTCGGCGCGCGATTCGCGGCTCCGAATCGGCACGGCAGCTACGCCGCGCTCGTCGCCGACCCGGAAGTGGACGTCATTTACGTCGCCACGCCGCACCCGATGCACGCCGAAGACACGCTGTTGTGTTTGAACGCGGGCAAGCCGGTTTTATGCGAGAAACCGTTTACCGTGAACGCGGCGCAGGCGGAAAAAGTCATCGCCATCGCGCGGGAAAAGTCGCTTTTTTTGATGGAAGGGATGTGGTCGCGGTTTTTCCCGCTCATGGGCGAGCTGCGCGCCCGTCTGCAGGCCGGGGCCATCGGCGAACCGCGAATGCTGCAGGCCGATTTCGGCTTTCGCGCCGGGATCAACCCGGAAGGGCGGCTGTTCAGCCCGGCCCTCGCAGGAGGCGGCTTGATGGATGTCGGCTGTTACTGCGTGTCGCTGGCTTCCATGCTCTTCGGAACGCCCACGCAAATTGCGGGCGTGGCGCATCTGGGCGAAACCGGCGTGGACGAGCAGGCCGCGATGTCGCTTGGATACGAGGGCGGCAAACTGGCGGTTCTGTCCTCGGCCATCCGCACGAACACGCCGCACGAGGCGTCCCTCTTCGGAACCGAGGGCCGCATCAAAATTCACAGCCCCTGGTGGAAACCGGAGACCATGACGATCTCGCGGGACGGCAAAGAACCGGAAACGGTTGTCCTTCCGTTCACGGGCGGCGGGTTCAACTACGAGGCGGGCGAGGTCGCGGCCTGTTTGCAGGCCGGTAAAACCGAAAGCGCCATCATGCCTCTGGACGAGACGCTGACGATCATGCGGACACTGGACACGCTGCGCCAACAATGGGGTTTGCGCTATCCGATGGAGTGAGCGGGCTTTTCGCTCTTTTTCATTCTGCCGCTCGCAATGGCTCTGACCGCAGCGGGCGCAGCGTCAGGATCATCGGTTTGCCGGTGAGCGGGTTCAGCCCGATGTGCGCCTCGGCCTGATACGCGGCGCGCAGGTTGTCGGGCGTGAGGACGCTGGACGGCGTTCCGGTCGCGATGATCCGCCCGGCGTGCATCAAAATCAGGGCGTCGCAGAATTCGGCGGCCTGATTGAGGTCGTGAAGCGCGGCCAAAGCGCCCGCCTGCCGCTCGCGGGTCAGCGTTTGCAGCCGGGCCATGAGTTCAAACTGGTGCGTTACGTCCAGATGCGAGGTCGGCTCGTCGAGGAGAAGCAGGGGGGCGGCCTGGGCGAGAGCGCGGGCGAGGAGAACGCGCCGATGCTCGCCGCCCGATAAGCGCGTGACGGAGCGGTCGGCGAGGGCGAGAATGTCCATGTCGGCCAGCGCCTGCTCGACCGCAGCGTAATCGGCGAGGGAAGGCGGCTGGAACGGCGCGCGATGTGCGTAGCGGCCCATCAGCGTGATGTCGCGCACCGTAAACTCGAAGGCGGCGGTTTCGGTTTGCGGCACGAACGCCAGGTTGCGGGCGATCTCCGGCGCGGACATTTCCAGCAGCGCGCGACCATCGAGCGTGACCCGTCCCTGCATCGGTCGCATGGCCCCGGAGAGAATTCGCAGCAAGGTGG
>JBBRNU010000849.1:0-1744 GCA_038230115.1 Chthonomonadales bacterium
GGCTTCCTGACGCACCAACCGGCGCGCTTCCAGCGAAAGGGTTTCGTGCGGGCGCTGCTCCTGAGCCAGCAACTCCTGATAGAAACCGGGCGGGCGGCGAATGGTTTGCGCGGCGTTGTGAATCAGGATGTCGAGCGACGGTTCGGTATCGAGCAGGTGGCGGGCGAACGCTTCCACGGCGGGAATGTTCCGCAGGTCGAGGCCGTAGCAATGCAGACGGCTCATCCACTCGCCCGCGTCGGCTTCGGCGGCGAAGCGGCGCGCGGCGGCGTGGGGAAAGCGCGTCGTGACGAGGACTTTGGCCCCGTCGCGCAGCAAGCGCAGCACGGTCTGATGCCCGATTTTCACGCGCCCGCCCGTAATCAGGGCGGTGCGCCCGGTCAAGTCGGCGCGCAGATGCCGCATTTCATAGTTGAATGCGGCACAGGCCGGGCAAAGCAGGTGGTAAAAAAAGTGGACTTCGGTATAGGCCGCCTTGCAGATGTAGCAGCATTCGGGCCGGTTCAGCGTGCGGCCTTCCGGCGGCGGGGGCGCGGGCAGGGCGGCGAGGGGAAGGGCGTCGCGCTGAATCAGGGCCATGCCGGTCGTGGCCTGAAGCGCGCGGTCTTCCACCTGCTGCCGCCACCGCTCGGCCCGCTGATCATCGCGCTTGCTTTCTTTATAAATTTTCGAGACCAGCCCCTTGAAGCGGTCGTTGCGGCGGATCGCGCCGGGCGTGTCGGCGATGCGCTGCAAGGTTTCCAGGCAGGCTTCCATCTCTTCGGGCGATATTTCCATTGGCGTTGCGGCGATTGTCACGGCCGTAGTAATCTTGCTTTCGGCGAACGGGAACGATCTTAGCGAAGGTTCGCTAAGTTGCGAACCGACGCGGAAATTATACCCGATACCCCACCTGCCTGCCCTATCTCGCGCGCCGTTTTGCGAACATTTTTCCGTGTTTACCCCGTAAAATCGCAGGGGCGGCGATTTGTGGTATAACGTCACGACCGGCGTCTGAAAACGCGCCGGTTCTCGTCTCCGCCCCCCATCACGCTTATATATCCCCCGCGCGTTCTCGCTTTTCAGCGAAGAAAGGTTTGCAGGAAGGTCTCCTAATGAAACAACATTCGAACTTCTATCGGAAACGCTCCCTCCGCGCGTTCACCCTCGTCGCGGGCGGGGCAAGTCTGCTGGGGTTGATCACGGCTCGCCCCGCGCCCGCCCAAACGCCCGCTGCCGGTTCCGCGCCCCATTACCATCAGATCGCCAAAATCGCCCTGGGCGGCGAAGGCTTCTGGGACTATCTGACGGTAGACAGCGCGGCCCACCGGCTGTACGTCACGCGCGGCACGCACGTTCAGGTCGTTGACACCGAGAAAAACGCCATCGTCGGCGACATCGCCAACACGCCCGGCGTGCATGGCGTCGCGCTCGCCCCCAGGCTGCATCGCGGCTTCACCAGCAACGGGCGCGAGAACAGCGTCACCATTTTCGACCTCAAAACGCTCAAAGAATTGCAGCGCGTTTCCGTCGGCAAGAACCCCGACGCTATCCTCTACGACCCGGCTACCAAACGCATCTTCACCTTCAACGGAAACAGCAGCGATGTGACCGCCCTGGACGCCGTTTCGGGCAAAGTCTTGGGAACCATCCCGGTGGGCGGCAAGCCGGAATTCGCCGTGACGGACGAGCGCGGCATGATTTACTGCAACGTCGAGGACAAGAGCGAGATCGTCGCCATTGATCCCGCCGCCCTGACCGTGAA
>JBBRNU010000850.1:0-1743 GCA_038230115.1 Chthonomonadales bacterium
GCTCGTCGCCGACGAAGGCAGCGACGTTCTCGACCCGAAATCGTGGACGCAGGTTCCCGCGCCGGTCTTTGCGCGGGCCGACGCGAACGGCGTTTTCGGGCCGGGCCACAACCACTTTTTCACGTCGCCGGACGGAACCGAGGATTGGATCGTGTATCACGCCAAGACGTCAAGCGACTACACCTACGCCGGACGCTCCACGCGGACGCAGCGTTTTGCCTGGAACGCGGACGGAACCCCCGATTTCGGCGTTCCGTTGAGTCTGGACGCCGACATTCCGGTTCCTTCCGGCGAGGATGAGATCGGCGAAGCAGCCCGTGCCTCCGGCGACGACGGGATCGGCCCCGGCGTGGATGACCGCCCCTGATGCGAAACGCCGTCTTTTCAACGCGCCTAACCCTCGCGGCGCCAACGCCGTTTGTCTCGACGCGCTGGCCCGCTCGCGCCGGGTTCATCGGCCTGCTCGCTCTGTCCGGGTTGGGGCTGAATGTGCGCGGCGCGGGCGCGCAGCAATCGCCCGCAATTCCGCCCGCCCTCGCGCAAATGCCGGGCGGCCCGCCGCAAACCGCCGACGCCGCCCCGGACGACGCGATTTTACCCCTGACGGATATGTCCGGCGCGACCGCGCGCAAAAACGATGCGAACGCGAAAAACGCCAGAACTTTCCTCAAAACGCCTGCCCCCGCAACCGATGTCAAGCCGCCGGGCAAGGTCGAGATTCGCAAATTTCAGCATCTGCAATGGTCGCCCGGCGAGAACTTCGTGCGCTCGCAGGGCCGCGTGCAGGTCGTTTACACCGAGGCGGGCGACAACGCGAAGCCCATCACGCTGTCCGCGCAGAACGTGGACTACAACGCCGACACCGGCATCGTGACCGCGAATGGCGGCATCCGCCTGGAACGAGCGGACGGCGTGTTTACCGGCGAGGCGACCGGCTACAATTTCGACGCCCAGGCGGGTTACATCACGAACGCACTGGCCGTCACGGATTATTACCGGATGAGCGGCGACCGCATCGAGACGCAGGCGAACGGAACCTATGTCGTCACCAACGGCCTGTTCACGACCTGCGTCAAGGGACGGCCCGACTATCAAATTCGCGCGAAACGGCTGACCGTCTCGCCCAATCGCTTCGTTTCCGCCCGGAACATCACCTTTTACGCGGGCGGAACCCGTCTGGTTTACCTGCCGTTCACCTATCGGCGCGGTTTGACGACGGGCAGTTCCGCCCCGACGCCCACGGTCGGCTACAATCGGAGCGAGGGCGTGACGCTGCGGTATCGCGACACGCCTATCGCCACGCCGCGCCTGACCCTCGATTACGACGCGCGCCTGAATTTTGTGCATCTGCCCTACGGCTTCGTCTCCTTCCAGCGCAATTTGAGCGCCTCGACCAACAACGACAGCCTGCCGCGCGGCCTGGAACCCACGCTGGAAGACCCCCTGCGCGGTTTTCTCGAACTGCTGACGCCGCCCACTTACCGCGAATACGCCGAAAGCCGCTACGAGGAAGAGTACGCGCCGCGCACGACGCTGTTCGCCGTCCTGCAAAACCACGAATTCGTTTACAACCGGCGGCGCACCGATCTGAGTGTGTCGCGTTTTCCCGACCTGGGCATCCGCTTTTCCAACCTGCTGGGCCGCAATGTCGCCGCGCCCGCGCCGGATGCCGCCCCGCCGCGTCCGGTTGGCAGCACGGAAGCCCTCCTGCGCCGCGTTCCCAACGCCCTTGCCCTGCTCGAC
>JBBRNU010000851.1:0-1738 GCA_038230115.1 Chthonomonadales bacterium
GCCAGTACACGGCTTTCGCTGTCGCCTGAGCGGTGAAAGTCCAGCCATCCGCTTCATCGTGCGGAAGGTCGTTTCAAGTGCGCGACCCGACAAAGCGGCTCGCTTCTCGAAGCCGCTTGTTTTCGCAGTTTATGCGCGTCGGCCTGTCCGCCCTGCGTATCGTCTTATTGTGTCCCCGAACGCCGCCCCGTTCTGTCGGCGTTTGCGCCCGGAGAAGTGCCATGCCCCACGCTTTGATTGCGCCCGAACTAGAGATTTTCCCCAATCGCTATCGCTGGACCGTAGAGGATTGCGCCGCGATGCTCGCCGAGGGCCGTCTCGTTGGTCGCTTCGAACTGCTGGATGGAGAGGTCGTTACCAAAATGGGACAGAAGCCCGCGCATCGTATCGCCGTTCTTCTGGTCACGGAATGGCTGATCGCTTTGTTCGGAGCGCGGCGGGTTCCTGTTCAGGAGCCGATTGCGCTTCCCCTTCCCGACGGCCTGTACAGTGAGCCGGAACCCGATATCGCCGTGACGCGCGAGGCGACGACCGCTTACGCCGACCGGCATCCCGGCCCCGAGGACTTGCTGCTCGTCGTCGAGGTGGCCGACACGACCTTGCGTACCGATTTGCTCGTCAAGTCCCGCCTGTACGCCCGCGCCGCCATCGTCGAATACTGGACGCTCGACTTGAACGCCCGTCTGCTGCACGTGCATCGCGACCCGGTTGACGGCGAGTACGCCAACGTCGCTATCCATGCCGAAACCGAAACGGTGGCCTGCTTGACGCGCCCGGAGGCTTTGGTTCGCGTCGCCGATTTGCTGCCCCCTATCTTCTGAGGCAGAGGAAATCGCTCCTTCCGCTAGAAATCCCATTCCCTTCGCGCGCTTTCCCGGTTAATTCCTGCGTTTGAATTCCGGTACAATTCGGCTGCGTTTTGCTCGCCTGATACCCTATCCGAAATTTTAACGCCTTCGCAACCTCAAGATGGGGAGGCGCTTTTAGTGAAAGCGTCCCTCCAGGAAAACGAGTCGCCTTTGCGCTTTCTCTGAGGCAAACCACAAGTCTCATAACCTTCGCAGCGCGCCACGTTACCGGAAACTGAGGTGAGGAAAAAAGTGAGCCACCGTTCCAAAATACGAATTGCCGTTGTCGGCCTGGGCTTTGGCGCCGCCTTCGTCCCCATTTATCAGCGGCATCCAGACGTGGAAGAGGTTGCCGTGTGCGACCTGGACGCAGCGGCGCTGCGCGAAGTGGGCGACCGCTTTGGCGTCGCCGCGCGCTTTACCCGCCTGGAAGATATTCTTGTTTCCGAGGCTTATGATGCCGTGCATCTGCTGACGCCGGTTCCCCTGCACGTCGAGCAAACCCTTGCCGTCCTGGCCGCTGGCAAGCATTGCGCCTGCGCCGTGCCGATGGCGACCGATCTGGACGATTTAGGGCGCATTCTCGCCGCGCAGCGTCAGTGCGGCAAAAACTACATGATGATGGAAACCGCCGTGTATACGCGCGAGTTTTTGTTCGTCCAGGATTTGTGCGCGCGGGGCGAGATGGGCGCGCTGACGTTTCTGCGCGGCACGTACTTTCAAGACCTGGAAGGCGAGTACCCTCTCTACTGGCGGGCGCAGCCGCCCATGCACTATGCCACGCACGCTGTCGCGCCGCTGCTCGCGCTGGCCCGCACGCGCGGGGCGAAAGTGTGCTGCTTCGGCTCCGGTCGGCTCCGGTCCGACATCCAGCAGCCGGGCGGCAACAC
>JBBRNU010000852.1:0-1737 GCA_038230115.1 Chthonomonadales bacterium
ACCGCGCAGCCCAGAAAATGCCCCTTCAGTTTGTTCAGGCCGACCTGCGTCGTCACGTCGGTAAAATGTCCTTTGCCGTCGCCGCGAAAGAGGGCGAGTTTCGGGCCGACGAGCAGGACGTCAAGGTTGCCATCGTTGTCGTAATCGAGGAACGCGCACCCGTTGCCGATGGTTTGTAAAATCGTCAGCGGTCGCTTGCCCTCGATTTTCCACTGATACGTCAAGCCCGAAGCCTGCGCCAGTTCGGTGAATTTCGCGCCGCCGGGATCGGCTTCCACTGCGGCAGGCCGGGGCGGGGTCGCGCTCGCGGCGGCAAGTTCGGCGGGCGGAGGGTGGCTGCACCCGGTCAACAGTCCGAGCGGGCCGGCAATCAACGCGGCGAAACCGAGCCATGCGGGAAGAAAGCGGAATGGTTTCATGAGGGCGAATTCTCCATTGAACAGAGCAAGGAACCGAAAAATGAACCGGGTCGAACAAGGCAAGGAAAAGTCGAACAAAGAACGTAAAAGAGGGGTACGCCTTATTGTACGCGAAAATTCGCGTTCGGCGTTGCGCGGGCCGTTCGGGTTTCGCCCTTTATTCCACGCCGCGCGCAAAATTCCTGGCTGACCGGGACGGAATGCGTGTCCGGGGAAACCGTTCCTCGGGCGCGTTTGACGCGGTTTTGCGGCTTGGGGTATACTTTGCCCGTTGCGCTGTCGTATGGTTGGTTGAAGGGTTGGCGGGCGTGGCATTGGCCCGTCGCGGCCAGTTCAGGAGGCGTCTCCGTGAGTGAAAACCTGCCTCGTTCCGGCGTCGAAACCAGCGCGCCCCGCCCGCCGAAGGCGGTCATCGCCGAGCCGCCGGTTCGCGCGCCGCGCGTCAAGCCCGCTCGCGCCGATGCGCCCGAAAGCGCGCCGCCAGCCGAAACCGAATATGACCGGGTTGTGGATCGCCTGCTGGCGCCCAAGCCCCAGGAGCAAATAGCTATGTCTCCCACAGGAGATTTTGACGCCGACATCGTAGTCATCGGTTCGGGGCCGGGCGGCTACGTCGCCGCCATCCGCGCCGCGCAATTGGGCGCGCGTACCGTGTGCATCGAAAAAGAAGCGACCGAATGGGGCGGAACCTGCCTGAACTGGGGCTGCATCCCCACCAAAGCGATGATCGCCAGCGTCGAGCGCCTGCACCACGTCAAGACGGCGGGCGCGATGGGCGTGCTGATCGAGGGCGAGGTCGGGTTCGCGTATGGCAAGATGATGGAGCGCAAGCAAAAGGTGGTCACGACCCTGCGCGGCGGCGTCCAGCAATTGCTCAAGAGCAACCATGTTCGCAGTCTGGTCGGAACCGGCAAATTAATTGACGCGCACACGGTCGAAATCACGGACGCCGACGGCAAGACCGAGCGCGTCACGACACAAAATATTATTCTGGCGACCGGCTCCGTGCCGGTGATGCCGCCGATCCCCGGTCTGGAACGCAATCCGGGCGATGCGCGCGGGCAGAGCGGCAACGGCATCTGGACGAGCGACGAGGCGGTCGCGTCTGCGGAATGCCCGAAGCGAATGCTGATTATCGGGGCGGGCGCGGTCGGTCTGGAATTTTCGTATGTGTTTCGCAACCTGGGCGCGGAAGTGGACGTCGTGGAAATCGCGCCGGAAATTCTGCCGACCGGCGACGGCGAAATCGCCGCGGAACTGCGGAAGAGCCTGACCAAGCAGGGCATTCGCATTCATCTCGCCTCGAAAGTGACGAAAG
>JBBRNU010000853.1:0-1728 GCA_038230115.1 Chthonomonadales bacterium
CGAACAAACGCGCATGAACGCCCGTTCTGAAACGCATAGCCCGCCTGCGCGGGCTAAACACGCGCTGGCGCTTGGGGGATGAAAATACGCTCAGCGTGTCGACATTGCAGGCCACCTTCGTGGCCTTTGCCTATCAGAACGGGCATTCATGCCCGTTCGACGAGCAGGCGGGCATCCGCAGCAAGTTGGGTAATCAAAGGCGAAGAACGGGTGCAACAGCCCCATCAACTTAAACGCTCCAGAGCCGCATCGGTTTCCTCGCTGGGCCACTTCCCGACGACTTCAGCCCACCTATTTTGGCCTTCCTGTCTAGTAAAAAGTTCCGCAAGCGCCTGCTGCGCCGCTTGCTGGCGATGCGTCAGTTCGGCGTCGAAAGCGGTTTGATTGGCGTGGTAATAGGCAAGATCGGCGTAAATCTGGGCGAGCGACAGGTTAAGGCTCCGGCTGAGAACTTCGGGCGTGGCGTCAGGCGCGTCGGGATTGGCGCTCAGGCGATTTCGCGCCTCGACGAGTGTAAGGACGGAAAACGGCGAGTCGGGAATCCGCGCCGCAATGCCTTCGTCGGGAATGCAGGGGGCCGGAGCGAAGTTGTCCAAAATGCGCCTCCTAAATTTCAGGCCCAGCCGCGTTCAAATTGCCCCTGCGGGGCGCGCAGGGTAGAGCAGGCTAGAGATTGATTGCGGCGGCGAGGTTGGCGAAAATTTCGCCCCAGCGTTCCGGGTGCGAGTCATGCCGGTTTTCGGGCGCGAATCCCAGATTCTGGTACGTTTTGATGGCGGGCAGGCGGTCGTCGTCGGTTTCCAGAACCGCGTCTTTTAGGCCGTCCATTTCCGCGAATGCGTGCAGCGCGGCCAGTGTCGTGACGTAGCCCAATTTTTGGCCGCGATGGGCGGGGTCTACGCCCACCCAATGCACGTAGCCGGAACCGGGATATTCGGGCATCACGCGGGCCGAGGCGGACGCGACCGGAACGCCCTCGAAATCAATCACGAAGGTCTGCTTCACGGTCGGATCGGCGATCAGCATGGCGTTGATTTTTTCGGGCGTCCATTCCGGCTTGTCGAAGGCGCGGCGCATCAAGGCGGTCAGCGGTTCCAGGTCGCCCTCGCGATACAAACGCAGCGTGTAGCCCGGCGGCAGGGCCGGAAGGGGCGGCAGGTTGCCGAGATCAGGACGCCGCATGAAAAGTTGTGACATAAAGAATTCCTCTTGAATTTGGCCCGGTCGCGATTAAATGAACGGTTAGGGTGGCGTTAAATGCGCGCTCAGCACGGCAATTTCCTGCCTGCAGTCCGTTTTTGGAAGAGTTTCCACACGACAACCCCCGTTCCTGCATACTTTCGCCCGCCCCCGCCTGTCCTTTCTCATGGAGACCAATCGAAACCAGTCGCAAAAATCAAAAAAGTCGGGAACGCGGGGAGCGCGCCGCCGTCGCGGACGCCTCCCCGAAACTCTCCCTCCCCTCCGCTGCGTATGGGAACGTAACATTCCATTACCAATACGAGAACCGACGGAAAACATACGGGCGGGAACATGGTATACTGAAACGGTTGAAATTTGCGCCGCCCGGCGGTCAAACTTCCGCTCGCTTCCGCCGAAAATTCTTCCGACACATTCTTAACGCTACAACGCCCTTTTCGCACACCCGTGCGCGCCGATGCGAGGTGAATTTCCAACATGGTTGCACTGCCCAGGGTCATCAGTAAGTTTTTTGACAGCAACGCCCGC
>JBBRNU010000854.1:0-1725 GCA_038230115.1 Chthonomonadales bacterium
CGTTTTGCCGGAAATCCCGCCGAGGGCAAGCGGCTTCTGGTTGACAGCAAGCGGGAGTTGGACCGGGCGGTTTCGCTGGACGCCAACAACGTCAATATTCTGGCGATGCGGGCGGTCACGCTGTACATGGCGGGCAAATACTGGCAGAACGCCGATCTGCCGCCCGGAAGCTGGGAGGCGGTCATCCAGGATTTGGAAAAGTCCAAGCGTCTTATTCGTCCCGACCGAATGGCGAAACTATCGGTACACGCGCGTGGGGAGATTTATACGGAAATCGCTGCGGCTTACACCCGATTGGGGCGGCAGGCGAAGGCGCGGGAAGCCTGGGAACAGGTCGTCCAGCAGGTTCCGGGCAGCGATTACGCGCAGCGCGCAACGGCGGCGTTACAGGTCTTGTCTAATGCGCCGACTGCGACGGGCAAGGAAGCGTCGGGGTTGTAATGAGTCGTCGCTGAGAAGTTGAATTGAGGGGAAGGCATAGGAGAAGAGCGTGGCGGGCCGCAGTGCGGCCCGCGTTTTTTTGGGCGCGCTAGCGCGCCCAAAAAGGCTTGTTCCGGGAGGTTTACGCCCGGCACTCTACATTATCGGACGTGCGGAGTGTTTGCAAATTCGTTTTTATGGGAATTGGGTGGGAAGGATACGTTGAGTTGATCGGAAGAAGATTAAAACGAGGAAAGCGGCGGGAGGTTGACGGCGTAGACGTCGGCGTCGGCGTTGCCGTAAACTTTGACGAGGTAGGAGGGGAGGGCGACGCGGTCACGAAACATGGGCATGAGCGTGTCCGCGTCGTTGTCATTGGATGCCTTCTGAGAGAAAACGAGGTAGCGCGTTTGCATTCGGCGCAGGAGGGCGCGGCGCTGCTCGTCGGGAAACGTTGGGAGGCCGATGCGGGCCAGCTCTTGTAACTTCGATTGGAAGTCGGGCGTCTCGCCCCAATGCCCGCAGTACACTTTGCGCTCGATCAGGCCGGGCGTGAAGCAGGCCAGGCTGATGTCGGAAGTTCCGATTTGCCGTGCTCCAGCGAAGGCGACCCAGGGCAGCGGCTGAATGGCGGCGTCGGGCGGCGTATGGACGGCGATCCAGCGCAGCGCCTCGATCTCGCCGGGTTGCAAATACGGGCGTTCCAGCAGGGTTTGCGCGCGATTGATGGCGGCGTTGTCCAGGTCGCGCAGGACGAAGCGCAGATTCGAAAGACCGAGCAGAACGACAAGCGGTATCGCCGCGTAGGGGAAGCGGCTGGCGCGGACGCGGAAACGCGAAACGCCCAGCAGCCAGACAGCGCCGACTGCCGCAAGGATGGCGATGGGAAAATGCGCGCCCTGCAGCATCTTGCGCTGGAAAGGCAGGCCCGGAACGTAGGCAATGGCAAGGTTGGCGACCATCCAGACGACGAGCAGCCGCGCCGCTCGCAAATCGGTTGTCCAATTTGTTTGCAAGCGCGGCGCGGAGGGCGTGTTCAAAGCCTGCGCGGATGGCAAGTTTGATGAGAATGAAGCGGCGTTACCGGCGGCGCTCTGAGACGGCTGTTCCTCCGGTCCAGCGTTGATGATGTCAATTTCGGCGTTCACACGGGCCGAATTCTGGATTGCGCCGGTTCTCTGCGCCAGAAGATAAATGCCGGTCAAGGCGAGAGCGAAGGTCAGCCCGTAGCCCAGAATGACCCAGGCGGGCGCGGGCGAGAGCGTGAGGACGTTGGCGCGGGCGCGGAAGACGGTTTCGCTTCGC
>JBBRNU010000855.1:0-1724 GCA_038230115.1 Chthonomonadales bacterium
CGCGCCGGAGTCAATCGCCGCCTGAATGTAGGCGGTATCGTCCTGCCCGTCCGTGATGCGGATTTCCAGTTCCTGCGCGTTCGTCACGTCCAGGCTGACGGATTTGGCGGGCGTGTTGCCGTACATCATGAAACTGTTGTATTTGCGCTGCCCGTCCACCCAGACCTCGAATTGCAGCGACCCGTTGCCGTTGGTATCGTCGTCCACGCCGATGTCGGACGCGAACGTTTTGTACGCGCCGTTGAGATGGAATTTGTAGGCCGAGGGCTGCGGCGTTCCGATCCCGCGCGCATACGTCTGCCCGCGCAGGGCGATGCCATTTCCGCCCGCGCTCCGGTCAATCTGCACGTAAGCGTATTGGAACGAGGCATCATACCAGCCGAGTTCGTCCGGGGCGAGCGTGTGGCGGGTGCCGCCGTTGTAGTTGAAATCGCCCGCCAGATGCTTGACCGTGTTGTCGGCGGCGATCACGCGCACGTTGGCCCAGGCCGCGCCATCGTAGCCAAACCCGTCGCCGCCGCGATACTGAATGTCGGTTGCGGGGCCGTCGCCGACCGCGCCGAACGTTCGCACGTTGGCCCAGGTCGCCGGGTCGTCCCAGGCCACGTCGGGCGTTTCCAACACCGGCAGGCCGAGCGAGCGCCCGAACGAGCGAAACTGGTTCAGGATCGGCGTCGAGACGAATTGGGCGACGTTGGGGCCGTTGGCGCTGGCCGTGCCGCCGGAGTTGTTTTGAATGGCGAGCGCGTAGCCGGTCGTGACGACATTGCGGGCGAACAGCGCCTCGCCGTTCGCAACGGCAGGCTGCGTCGAGGCCGCGCCGGTTCCGTTCAAGGTGGCGTCCACCAGAACCATCACGCCATAGATATTGTTCACCGCAGGGGCCGGCCCGGCATACGTCAGGTCGCGGATCGAGACGCACTGCCCGTTATTGCGAAAGCCGAAAGCGGTCTGATTTTGCAAATGGATATGCTCGAAAGTCTGGCTGTTGACGGAGTTGCCGGTTTTTACGCCAATCGCAAACCCGTTCACCGTCAAATTTTTGACCAGGAGCGGGCCGTCCTGATCGTTGTATTCCATGTCCAGTCCGGCCACGCCCTGCCCGTCGCCGGAGCGGATCAGCAGGTCGCGGGCGCTGCCGGAGTTGTTCGAGAAAAATTGCAGTCCGACCGCGCCGGGGTTGCCGGTTCCCGTATCAATAGTCAGGTTGCGAATCGAATTCTGAAACCGATCCGCCGACCCCGCCACGCCCGTCAGGACGACCGCTTTAGGATGCGCGGCGTCGGTGAAAACGGCGTTTTTCAATTTCAGAATGACGCCCGCCGCGCTCTGCCCCTGCAAGGTCGTGAAGCCGTAGACGTTGTTGCCGAGCGGCCAGGTCAGCGTCGTGGAAATAGAGTAGGTTCCATTGGGAAGGTAAATAATCTTGCGCGCGTTCGGAGCCTGCAGCAGCGCGGCCTGGATCGCGGCGGTATCGTCCGTGACCCCATCGCCTTTGGCGTTGTAAGGCGCTTTGGTCACATCCAGCGCCCCCGAATCGGCGGGAAACACGATGTTTTCGGCGCGGGCAGGCCGGGGCGACGCGAGGAGCAGGAACGTGAGCAGCGGCAAGGCGAAGGCCAGAGCAAACGAGCGGACAGGACGCATTGGGTTGGTTCTCCGGTCAACGGTGAGGCGCTTCCGTAGAAGTAGAAATCGGCGATTCGCGATGGCGGCCACGCGCG
>JBBRNU010000856.1:0-1716 GCA_038230115.1 Chthonomonadales bacterium
GCAAAGTCGGCAAATCGGCTTCCGTTTCTGAGACGAGCGTGATTTCCTTTTGCTGCGCGAGGGAAGCGACCTGCTGAAGGGCGGTGGCGGACAATTCCGGGGCTTGCAGGTCTTTATATTCTAGCTTCAGCGACCCGTCTTCCATTTTGCCCAGGTCGAGCAGGTCGTTGATCATGCCGAGCAGCGTTTGCCCGCCGGTAACGCCCATGTCCAGCAGTTCGCGCTGATCGGGGTTCAGCTCGCCCATGTATTCGATGGTTTGCAGGCCGGTTAGGAGGGAAGTTAAGGGCGTCCGCAGATCATGCACGATCATGTGGGTCAGGTCGTCGCGCAGGGTTTCGAGTTCTTTCAGGCGGCGATAGTTCTCCTGAAGCCGCTCAAAAAGGGTGACTTCCTGATCCCGCAGACGCTTCTTTTCCAGACTCGCGCCGATGCGCGCCTGTAGCAGAGTCGGGTTGAAGGGCTTGGGCAGATAGTCCTCGGCCCCCATTTCGATGCCGCGCGCCACGCTGTCAATCTCGTCCAGGGCGGAAATCATGATCACGGGGATATGCCGTTGGGCGGCGTCGGCCTTGAGCGCTTTCAGGACGGCGTAGCCATCCATGTCGGGCAGCATCACGTCCAGCAAAATCAGGTCGAACGCCTGCGCGCCCGCCATCGTTAGCGCCTCCCGCCCGCTCGCGGCGTTGGCGACCTGATAGCCCTGCCGAGTCAATTGACGCCCCAGCACGTCGCGGTTGGCCGGTTCGTCGTCCACCACGAGCAGATGCGCGGCAGTCGAGGCGTCGTTTGTATCTCCCTCGCCCACTGGGGACGCATCTTCGCCATCAGGAGCGGCGCGCGGTGAGATCGCTGGCGCGTCCGAGGAGCGAGTCGGCATGTCCGCGCCGGGCGCAGCTGGCGTCTCGTCTACCAGGGGCGCGGCGAGAGGAGCCTTTGAAACCAGCGGCGCGGAAAGCGCGTTCTCAACGCGCATTGCATTGGCGGCGCGCAGGTTCACCGGGTCCACGTGTTCGTTGATCAGCGCGAGAAGTTTTTGACCTGCCGCGTAGATTTTGCTCAGGTCGGGCGTAATTTCATCCCAGCCGCGCTCCGTCGTTTCCTCTACCCACAGGTCGCTGTAGCCCAGTATCTGGTTCAACTGCGTTCGCATATCATGCCGAATTTCGGAGGGAAGCGGGTTCGGAGTTTGCGGCGCAGCCGTTTCCCCCTTTTCCGTTCCCGTTGCGCCGTCGCCATCGGCGGTAACGTTGCCGGGCGCGCTGCCAACGCCAGGGTCGTCAGCGGTCGCGCCGTCAAGGGCGCGGGACGAAGCAGGTTCGGAAAGCGCGCTTTGGGAAGCCTGGCTCGTCTGTGTAAGGGTGTCTTGGCCGTTCATAGCGCGCGTAAATAACTCCTCATCGCATTCGGATCGCCGGGGCGAACTGAAAATTTACAAAAACTCAACGGTTTAGCAGGGCTTCGATTTTGGCGAGCAGACGCGCCATCTCGACCGGCTTGGTATCATAATCGTCGCAGCCCGCCTTGAGAGCCTTTTCGCGGTCGTCCGACATCGCGTGCGCGGTCAGGGCTAAAATCGGCGCCGCGCGCATTTGCGGCAGGGCGCGAATCTGGCGCGTGGCCTCCCAGCCATCCATCTGCGGCAGGCTCATATCCATGAGAATGAGGTCGGGCGCTTCCGAGGCGGCCAAAGCCACGCCCTGCTCGCCGTCGAGC
>JBBRNU010000857.1:0-1714 GCA_038230115.1 Chthonomonadales bacterium
GTCGCGTCCGTCGTGGGCGTCATCACCGCGGCGGGCTTCACCGATAAGCCGGTCACCAACGCGACGCTGGGTGGCTTCGCGCTCACGGCGGGCGCGAACGCGCTGGGCGACATCGTGATTTCGTCGCCGATCAGCGGCGTGACGCCTCTGCCGCCGTATACGATTCGCGGGCTGGTTAAGGTCGGGGGCAATGCGGCGGCGGGCGTGACCGTCACGCTGTACTCACAGCAGTCGGGCGGCGCGAATGCCAACAAACTGGGAACCACGACGACCGACGCCAGCGGCGCGTACACGTTTTGGGTCGCGCTCGGCAGCTACAATGTCGCGGCGACGCAGGGCGCTTCCACGAACCAGGTCAGCGTCACGCTTGCCGCGCTCGACCAGCCCGTGTCCGCCCCGGACATCACGCTGACGCCGTAAGACAGGCGTCTTTCGTAGGGGCAGGGCTTGCCTTGCCCCGAACTTCTCTGTTACCCCGCATTATTCCGCCCTGAATTTTTCCGGCGCCATTTCTCCGCCCCGAATTTCCGCCAGACTTGCTCTGCCTCGCAATTGCCGCGCCTCTACATATTCAATTGGGTTCGACCAGGTTTTACGTTGGGCTGGCCCGCAGGCGGTCGAGAAGAAGCTGCATTGGAGGCGGAAGCGGAACCGTAAACGCCAGCCTTGCGCCGGTGCGGGGGTGATCGAACGCGAGAGCGTACGCGTGCAGCGCCTGCCCGTGCAGGTTTGCAATGGCCTCCTCGACGCCCGGTCGCATGGCGGCAGGCAGCGCGCCATTCGGCAGTTTGCGCTGCCCGCCGTACAATGTATCGCCGACAATCGGGTGTTGGATATAGGCGGCGTGAACGCGAATCTGATGGGTGCGCCCGGTCTGCAATTTGGCTTCCAGCAGAGCGAACTGCTGAAAAAAGGTCTCGCGTACCGTCAGTTCGGTAATCGCCTTGCGCGCGGTCAGACGCGGGTCAGTCAGCACGGCCATTTTCTTGCGGTCGGTCGGATGCCGCCCGATGGGAGCCTCGACCTGGGCGCGCTCGAAGCGCGGGACGCCCCAAATCAGGGCCAGATAGCGCCGTTCCGCCGTGCGCGCCTGAATCTGCGCCTGGAGCGCACGGTGCGCGAAGTCGTTTTTCGCCACCATAATCAGACCGCCCGTGTCTTTATCCAGCCGGTGAACGATGCCGGGGCGCAATTCACCGCCGATGCCGGACAGGTCGCCCGCGTGCGCCAACACCGCGTTGACGAGCGTGCCGTTCGGCGAACCGGGCGCGGGATGCACTACCATGCCCCGCGCCTTGTCAATAACCAGCAGGTCGGCGTCTTCATATACGACCGTCAGGGGGATCGCTTCGGGCAGGGCGCGGGCGGTTTCGGGAGCGGCGGGCGCGGCGCAAATGACATCGCCCGCGCGCAGCCGATAGTTCGATTTCTGGCGACGGTCGTTGACCCAGACGCCCGCCGGGTCGTCGGGCGAACGCTCGATCAGCCGCTGGGCCTCGCCGCGCGTCACGCCGGGCATTCGCGCGGTCACCGTCACGTCCAGACGCTGCCCGATCAGCGCCGCGTCCGCCTCGAAAGCGACCGCCCCGTCCGCCGCTTTTTCGGCTCCATCGTCAACTTCGCTCTCCTCCTCGAATGCGGCGTCCTCCCCGACTGCAAAACCCTTGTCAAGCGATGCCATGTTCTTTCGCGCGCCTTCCTTGTTTGTTCGCTA
>JBBRNU010000858.1:0-1711 GCA_038230115.1 Chthonomonadales bacterium
AAAGGCATTTGCGATCTCGATTTGCTGCGTTTCCACAGGCGCGGCAAGGTTCGTCACGTCAATGCTTCTGAGTCCGACTCGGTTTTGAAAGACGCCCCCCGTGATGTACAGCCCGCTCGCGCTGATGGCAAGACCTGAAATGTATTCGACAATATCCAGCGGGGTTGGGATTGGATTGCGGTCAATCGGGAACGGAGCCGTATCTAGGCGAGCCAGCAGCGCGGTCAGTAGTTCACGGTCGCCGTCCGCTTCCGCCTGCTTGAAAATCCGCTTGAAATCGCCCCAGTAACCATAGACAAGCGGCGTCTCGCGAATAAATTGCAGCGTTCGCGCCCGGTCTTCGTAAAATGCGGGAACGGCGCGAACGTCATAACGGGGCGCGTCCTGCGTTTCGGACGCCTCGGCTTGCGGCGAAAAGAGATTCTTCACGCGCCCGAAAAACCGCTGTATTCCTTTGATCGCTTCATCGGACATAAAGGGTCGCCTTTTCCCTTGCTGTAAAAGCAGGGCGAGGTTTGGCATTAAAGGGCGAACCGCGCCGCTATCGGAATCCGGGACCGGCCTGCATCGCTGTAGGCGGGTAGGCACCGGTAGCCCGAACGGTAACATGGGCTTGTCCATCTCAGCGCAGCAGGCGTGCGGGCTACCGGTGCATACCCGCTGAGTAGAATGGAGGCCCGGTGAAGTGAAGCGCGCTTCACAGCAGCCGCGACGAAACATCGCAGTCGGAATGCCAGCGCGTTCGCCCTTTAATTCGTTATTAAACGGTTCGGCGCGAAACCGGAAAGGCCGGGATTGCGCTTTGTGGAAATTTCATGCGATTGTCAGAGGGCGAAAACGCTACTTACGCATCACGGACCGGCCTGCATCGCTGTAGGCGGGACACGGGGAATTAAAACCGTGACAACGTGGGCTTGTCTACCTCAGCGCAGCAGGAGGGGATTTAATTCCCCGTGTCCCGCTGAGTAGAATGGAGGCCCGGTGAAGTAAACTACGCTTCACAGCAGCCGCGACGAAACATCGCAGTCGGTTTGCTAACGGGTTCGCCCTCTGGTAATCTACTGACGTTCTGTTTACGGAACCGGCAAGGATTTATCCGCAAAAAACGCAGTCCGTAACAATTTGTCAGGGACTGCCTGCGCTGTCCGGTCTCTGTTATACGTCACAGAGCCGATACGCCTGCTTCAGCCCGGCGACGGCATCGCCAACCGGCCCGAACTCCTGCCCGACATAGCCGTCGTAGTTTGTTTCGGCAATCGCGCGCATGATGGGCGGGTAATAGAGTTCCTGCGTTTCGTCGAGTTCGTGGCGGCCCGGATTGCCCGCCGTGTGGAAATGGCCGATCCAGTCTATGTTGGCGCGCAGGGTGCGAATAATATCGCCTTCCATAATCTGCATGTGGTAGATGTCGTACAGCAGTTTCACGCGCGGCGAGTTGACCGCCTGGCACACGCTCGCGCCCCAACTCGTGTGGTCGCACTGGTAGTCGGCGTGATCCACTTTCGAGTTGAGCAGTTCCAGAATCAGCGTGACGCCCGCGTCCTCAGCGGCTTTTTTGACTCGGTTCAGCCCCTCGACCGTCGTTTCCAGGCCCGCCGCGTCGGGCAGGCCGTTGCGGTTGCCGCTGAAGACGATCAGGCAGGGAATGTCAAACTGCTGCGCTAGAGCGAGTTTGGCTTCGATTTCCTTTTCGATGCGGTCATGGTTGGCG
>JBBRNU010000859.1:0-1709 GCA_038230115.1 Chthonomonadales bacterium
CCGTAGCAGGCCACTTCTTTGGGGAGTGGCGGGCGCGGGCCGACGATGGACATATCGCCTTTGAGAACGTTGAACAACTGCGGCAGCTCGTCAATGCTGAGTTTGCGGATGAACGCGCCGACTTTGGTGACGCGGGGATCGCGCTTGATCTTGAAAACCGGCCCGCTGGCTTCGTTCAAGTGCATCAGCATCTCTTTTTGCTGCTCGGCGTCCACGCACATCGAGCGGAACTTGTAGCACCAAAAGTGCCGTCCGCCGCGCCCGACGCGCACCTGCTTGAACATGATAGGGCCGCGCGAAGTCAGGCGGATCGCCAGAGCCGTCGCCAGCATAATCGGCGCGGCGGCGAGCAGGACGAGCAGGGAGATGAAAATGTCGAAGAAACGCTTGACGGGCGTATAGGCCACGAATTGGCAGGGAAAGAGAGGATTGGCGTAGTTGCGCGCAAAGCGGGCTTGGGCCTCGGTTTCCGTCTCGACGACCGGGCTGACGACATTCGCTTGCGCGTCGCCAAAGGCGCTGGACGGTTCCCAGACGCGCGGTTTACCCTCGTGGGTATGCCCGGCGTTGTTTTTCAGGGCGGTCGTATCGTATTCTGCGGTCGCGCGCCGCAGGGACGTGGCGCTTTCTCGAAGAGTATCCATTAACCTCAAGGCTCCTCACTGATCGGCTAATTGTGTTTGCCATCGGTCTTCGCCCGCGCGTCGTCCTTGCATTCCCCGGACGGCGACGCGAAGCGATTATGAGTTCACACGCTTCCGAAAAAACGCATTCGACGCCGGGTTTCATCCCGATGCGTCCTCTCCACGCGCTTTTTCATTCCACCTCTTCAGGAGCGCTGCATCGTTGACAGTCGGAAACAAAGCATTGCCGCCGGGCAATGGCGCGCAGGGCCAATGCACACGGCTATTGAACACGCAGCCTGCTGGCGTCGTTCAGGGCGACCTCGCGCGAAACGGCGGCGCGGGCCAGGCTGCGAATAGGAATTCGCGGCGAAGGCAGCCGTGTCGGGCGCAGGGTCTGGCGCGCGAGCGTCGGCGGGGCGGGCCAGAGAATGTCCAGGAAAACATCGTCGGACATCGCGCGAAACGAGAACGCGGGCCGGAGGCAGGTTGCGACGACTGGCGGCCTGGGCGAAGGCGTCGCAATGGCTGACTCAACTGCCGCGCGGCGGGTTGTCAAAATGCCAACTCCTCTTTCGGGCGGGGCTATTCGCACGCGCAGGAGCGTCCTCGCCGCCTGCCTGGAAAGCCTCATCTCTTCTCATTGCACATTCCGTGCCATTGCGCCGAAATCGGGAGGGAATTCATAATTTTTTTTTCGTTTTTTCGAGACGCCTGATTTTACACGCATTCTGACTGGTTATTCCGCACCCAGCGACATTCTGTCACAACAAAAGCGGGCGAAACGAAAATTTGTTGGCGCAAGGCGAAAAACCGTTCGCCTCCAACAGCCGTGCAGAATAAATTGGTCGCTTCCCCTTTGCGACGAAATGAAGTTCTTCGCTTGTGGCGTTCCGCACTCCGGTTGAAACCGGTCGGTCATCCCAGGGTTAAAACCTACAAGTGTCGAAAATGGCCCGACAAGCGGCGACGAAATGAATGTCTTCGCTTGGTGGCGTTCCGCCGTGTGTCCTTCGGACACGATACCAATCGCGATGAAATCTTTACTGAACTTCGTGTCCGAAGGACACACAGCCGCAGGCTACC
>JBBRNU010000860.1:0-1689 GCA_038230115.1 Chthonomonadales bacterium
CATCATTTGTCTGTCGTTCGCGCCGGTAAATCTGCCAAAAATGGGCATTTTGTTGGAAAACTGGTAATAATGCCGATGTGTGAATTGCACTCCCGGCTTAATTCCGCCTGGGCGAGCGCGCCCTCCCGTTCGTCAGCGGTTAAAAGCGACCCGGAGCCGAAACAGACGCTTGCACAAAACCCTAATGCTCGTAAGCGTTTCCATCGCTCGCAAAGGAGAACCCCTTGCATCCCTCTTGTCTGAAATACCGTTTGACCGATGACGAATGTCGCGTCTTCTCTGAGACCGGCCTGCCGGTTCTGGAGAACGCTCTGGAGCCGGATCGGGTCGCCGCGCCGACCGATAAAAGCATGGAGACGACGAACGCGACGGCGGGAGCGACCAATCGGCGCGCGTTCCTGGGGCGGCTGTTTGGCGCGGTCTGGGCCGTAGCAGCGGGGCGGCGCTCCCGATTTGAAACGCGCCCGCTTCGCGCGGAACCGGCGTCAGAAGGCGGGTTAGAACCGGCGCCGCAAAAAGGCGGGGCGGAACCGGACGCTTACGCCCGCTATGTCCGCTCGTCGCAAGACTTCAAGCGCGTGAAACAGGATCGAGGCTGGCTCGACAAAGCGTATCCCGGCTGGATTTATATGCCCTGGACGTACCAATGGAACGCCGGCTATACCGACGCTTCCGGGAAGTGGAGTCAGGCGCATGGGTATAATGGCGCGTTTCTGGATGGGAATGGCGGCGAACCGGACGCCCCCAAGGGCAAATTGGACTGGATCAATCGCTTCGGCCTGCGCTTCTATCTGGATCATGCCGCGCGGAAGGGTTCTCTGCATCTGTGGGACGGCGGCAAGCAGAAGCCGCATCTGGCCGAACTGCACGGCAGCGGCGTCCGCCCCGTGCCGCTCAACGCCGCGCTCGGCGAGAAACTGCGCGGCTTCCTGCGCGACAACATCTCGCAGGTAAAAGCGTCGCCCTATCGCAGCGCGTATGCGCTGGACGACGAGGCGTCGTGGGGGCATTTCGTGCATCCGACCATGTGGCGCGTGACCGATGACGCCGACGCTTACCCCGCCTGGCTTCGGGAAGTCTATGGCGCGGAGGCGGCCCCGGCGCGTCCGCAGTGGCTCACCTACGAGGACATTCGCCCCCATCTGTCGGCGTGGTCGGCGCGTGATTTCGATGCCGGCCCGCTTTTGGATCAGTGGAGTTTCAACGACTCCGTCTGGTGCAATTTCATCGGCGCGCTGGTTGAGTACGCCAATACGATAGACCCGGATACGCCCTGCGGTCTTGTCGGCGGGCAGGCTCCCAATGCGTTCGGCGGCTACGATTACGCCAAGTTGATGGGCAAAATCCAGTACATCGAGGCGTACAATATGGGGTCTTCCCAGGCCATTATCCGCTCGTTTACGCCCCGCAACGCCGTTCCCGCGGTGACCAGCCACTTTCATCAGACGAGCGAAGACGACATCTGGCAAATCTGGTATTATCTCGCGCAGGGCAACCGGGGCCACATCGGATGGGTCGAGAACTGGTTCGAGGGCGACAAACCGCGCGCGTGGCAGGAGGTCGTGGCCCCGCACCTGCTGGAAGCGGGCAAAAAAATCGGGCCGCTGCTGCGCGACGCCGAGTGGATGCACGATGGCGTCGCCCTGTATTACAGTCACGCGTCCCTTCAATTTGGCTGGCTGCTGGACG
>JBBRNU010000861.1:0-1685 GCA_038230115.1 Chthonomonadales bacterium
ACGAGAGCCAGCGGCTGACCGTCCAGGTCATAACTGACGTAAGCCGCGCTGCCGGACAAATCGCCGGGCGAAAGCGCGATGTCGCCGCTCAGGGCGTCCGCTCTCGATGGCAAGGGCGCGTCCAGGCCATGTCCGGCGGGCAGCGCGCGGGCCGACGTCGCCAATGGCCCGCCCGTCTCGAACGTCATCAGCAGGCCGCCGGGCTGAACCAGCGGATCGCCGGGCAGCGCATCCAGGGCGGTTTGCAGTTGCGCGACCGCAGCCTTCGGGTTGTTCAAGCGCGCCGCCGTCATGCCCTGCAAAGCGTGCTGCGCCGAACCGAAAGCGTCGGGAAGTCCGGCGTCGGCCAGAACCACCTGCGCGCCGCCAAGCCATTGCGCGTAGCGCCGCGCCAGCAGCAAATACGAGCGGTCGCCTCCGTCGCGCTCGGCGCGGTCGAAGCAGGCCAGGGCCGCATTCGCGTCGCCGCGCGCCAGCAGCGTCAGCCCCAGTCCATACCGGGCCAAACTGTCGTCCGGGGCGCAGGCGAGGGCGGTCTCGAAGGCCCGCTTCGCGCCATTCGGATCGCCGGTATCGAGCAGGAGCGCGCCCGCGAGCGCGTGATAGGCGGCCTCGTCCGGGACGGCGTCCAGCGCCTGCCGGGTCTTGCGCGCGGCTCCGGCGTAATCGCCTTGCGCGAACTGCGCGATGCCCGCCTCCGCCGTCGTGAGGGGCGTCGCCAACCCCGCTGGCCCGGCGAGCGTCCCGGCGGCGACAGGCCGCGCGAGAACGCAAACCGTCGTCAGCGCCAGACCCAGGCTAAAAAGAAGGCGTATCGCCGCCCTGCCATGCGCGAGGGGCGAGGCAAAATTCAAATCATGGCGCGCACGACAAAACAACGCTCACCTCTTTTGTTGGTAAATGCCGCCGGAAGGTTCACGCTTCCCCGGCAGGGGTTGAAAAGCTCTCCTGCGCTGCGCTTCCCTTTTCCTCACGCGGTTTTTTAAGGGCGGGCGTCGCGCAGGATATGAAGCGCGGCGCGCAGCAGGGTCAGGGTCTCATAAAGTTCGCCCGCGCTGGTTTCGGTCGGGCTGCTGGCGGCGGCGAAGGGCGCGAGCGGGCCGGTCAAGTCCGCCCTGCCAATAAGCGCCGGGGCGGTTTCCGAGCGCCAGGCCAGATTCAATTTTACCAGACGGCCCGGCAAATAACTCAAAATGCGGGACGCGCGCTGCCAGAGCAGTTCGTTTTCCGGGCTGTCATCGCGCAAATTCGGCATTCGCCGCGCCCAGGCGGTGGCGTCGGCGGCATCGGCCAGTGTTGTCAAATAAGCGCCCACCCGCGCTTTGTAGGCAGCGGGCTTCTCGTTTGGCTGCGGCGTCATCAGGCGCGTCGTATAATTCGGAAACGTTTCGTTGGGCAGGCGCAGGCCGCTGTCGTCTACCAGCAGGCGGTTGGCGCGCTCCAGGGCGGCAGCGGCCTCGTTGATACGACGCTGCGAAACCCAGGGCGCGCGGTGAACCGCTCGCTGCGCGCCGCCCGGCTGCCGGAGCGTCGCCAAAAAGCCCGGCGCCAGCAGACAGAAAAACAGCCGCCGCGTCTGTATCGCCCGTTTTCCCGCGCGCCCTTGAAATCCTTTCACCCGCCCGCTCCTTCGCCCGCCTTCCCGCTCGATTGGCTCGCTCCCTGCCGCTATTATACCAGCGCGG
>JBBRNU010000862.1:0-1685 GCA_038230115.1 Chthonomonadales bacterium
CGGGCCGACGCGCGCGAAGTTCTTTTTCTGCCCGCCCGCAACCCCGTGACGGAAGCCTGGACGGGGTCGAAATTGGGGCCGGGGTCGGAGGCCGAGCAGACAACCGGCGTCGCAATTGTCGCCGACGCCGAGCGTTTCGAGAGCGCGGTTACGATGTGGCTGCGGCGCAGCCCGGTCTGCGGCGTGATCGCGCCCTATGGCGAAAACGCCTTGCAGTCGCGGCAATACCGCCTGATGCAGCGGATTGGCGCGCTGGCCCCCATCGTGCAGTTTCGCGACGTTTCACTGGCCGTCGCGCGCCTGCAAACGGTGAAGTCTCCCGAGGAGGTTGCGTATTTGCAGCGCGCGGTCGCGGTGACCGTCGCGGGGCAGCGCGCGGCGCAGGCGGTCATTGCGAACGGCGCGGGGCGAAGCGAATTCGGGGTCGAGGCGGCGCTGATGGCGGCGTTTCGGGGGCACGGCGCGCGGGCCGCATTCCCGCCCATCGTCGGCGCGGGCCGGAACGGAACGGTTCTGCATTATGAGGCGAACGAGCAAACCTTGCAGACGGGCGATCTGGTGGTCGTGGATATCGGGGCGCGCGTCGGCCATTACAACGGCGACCTGACCCGCACGTATGCCGTTGACGGCAGCCTTAACGCGCGGCAGGCGGAAATTTACGCCCTGGTGAGCCAGGCGCACGCGCATCTGGTCGTGTCGTATCAGCCGGGAACGGACACGCTGTTTTCGCTGGACGCGCGCTGCAAGGCGTTCTTGCGGGCGTCCCCATTGCGCGCCAGAGACGCGGAGGGGATCGAGCGGACGATGGACGTTTTCATGCCGCACCGGGTCGGGCATCACCTGGGGCTGGAAGTGCATGACCTGAGCGGGCTGATCGGCGGCGGGGTTCTGGACATTCCCGACGACCTGGATCAGTCGCCGCCCCTGCCGCCCGGCAGCGTGTTCACCCTGGAGCCGGGCGTGTATCTCGCCGACGAGGGCATCGGCGTCCGCCTGGAAGACAACTACCTCGCAACCGAAACCGGCCTGGAACGCTTAGGCCCGCCGTTGCCCTTCGATTGAGCGTCAGGACTAAATTTTTTGCGTTATTCGCCGATTTTGAGGACGCTGAGGAAGGCTGCCTGCGGGATTTCGACGCTGCCGACCGACCTCATGCGCTATTCGCCTTTGCTTTTGGAAGCCGCATAGTACACATAACTCAGCGAGTTAGTAAACTCCGCGCTAATGCTCGCCAGGTCGGATTTGATGTCTGGACGGGGAGACCGCGCCTCGCCGTAATCCTTTGTGTTGGAACTGGCGAAAATAAATTTGCCAGCAAAACCCTGACGCCGCAATTCGCCGCCCAACCCCAGCGCCTCTTCGAATATTTTGCAGTCCTTGAATTCCTGTTTTCCCTTGCTTGCCGGCGCGCGGCAGTAGATAACCCGCTCCCCCGCTTTTTCGCTGAACTGCCCGTCGTCTTCAACGGTTTCTGCGGCGTCAACAATCCGCTTGCAAAGCTTCTCTAAGTCTGTTTCAAACCGATACGAAACGACGTCAGGAAAGGAAAGCGGGCTGCCATGAAAAATCTGGTGCAGTCGGTTCAAAGTCTCAGATTGTCTGGCGTGAACAGAAAGGGACTCGGTCAGCGCGTCGCGTACCTGCCCCGTCTGGAACGGCTCCTCCGAGAAGAGCGAGAGCTCCCA
>JBBRNU010000863.1:0-1683 GCA_038230115.1 Chthonomonadales bacterium
GAGCCATTACATGGACGAGCTGGTGCAGAAGCATCCCGACAAGTACCGCTTCGCATTCCGCAACTTCCCCCTGCCGCGCGACGATCACAAGTGGTCGAGTCTGGCGGCGGAAGCGGCGGAAGCGGCGGGCGCGCAGGGCAAATTCTGGGAGATGCACGACCACCTGTTCGCGCATCAGACCGACATGGAAAACGCCAAATTCTCCGCCGAAGATTTTACCCTCTTCGCGCAGGCTTACGGTCTGGACGCCGCCCGATTCAAAAAAGCGATGCTGGATGGCGCTTACGCCGCCCGCGTGCAGGACGACAAGGACGCGGGCAGTCGCTGCGGCGTGATGATGACGCCGACGATTTTCTTCATTTCGCCCACGCAGGTCTGGCGTTTCGCGGGCGTCAAAGAGCTTCAGCCCGCCCTCGAAGACCCGACGCATCCGATGTGGAAGTGATAAAGGAAAGAGTCGTCTAACCCCGGCCTTCTTCTCAGAGGGGAATTCACTTAACCCCCCGGCCCCCTTCCCCACTGGAGAAGGGGGAGCCGAGACATTGGGTTTGCGGGGCAAACGTAATATTGCGCGATGGCGGCTTTTTCTTTTGTGTCACTTCTCGTTTCGAAGGAGCGCACGGTTTTTGTTTCGCTCTCCCCCTTCCCCGGTGGGGAAGGGGGCCGGGGGGTTAGGTGAATTGAAAGGAAGCGGCAGGCCGCGAGGAGAACGCCAGACATGAATAAACAAGCTGTCGTTAGCGTTGAAACAGCCCGCCGGTCTGCGCGGAAGCGCGCGGTCTGTCTGCCGCTTGCCGCCCTGTCTCTGCTGCCGCTGACGGCGGTCGGGGCGCGGGCCGACGACCTTGTTTATGCCACCGGGCGTGTCCTCGACGCGAACGGCAGGCCGCTCGCCAACGCGCTCGTGGCCGTATATGACGACGCCAACAAGGTCGTGGATTACGGGCGCACGGATCAAAACGGCGCGTATGGCGTGGCGGTTCCCCGGCGAACCCTGCATCTGGACAAGCGCGGCAAAAGTTTCTTTACCGAAGTCGTGGGCGGCCTGACGCGCTTCATCGGCGACGCGGCGGGGTTCGCCGCCAATCCGGTGCGGGCGGGCGTGAAGGCGGTCACGTCGAGCGAGGCGTCCAACTTTGCCGACCCGCTGACCAAAGGCGGCATTACGGTTGGCGGGGCCGTCGCCGACCGGGTGCTTTCGATGGCGACGCCGCGCTCGCGTCGGGCCACGCTGCAGGAAGAGCGCAAGCAGCCGGGCGCGATGCTCATCAAAGTCGTGACGCCCGGAGCCAGCGACCTGGTGGGCGTACAGCGCGTGTACTGGCTTCAGCAGGAGACGTTTCGGGCGGGCGGCAAAACCAACAAAACGCTCGCGGCCTGGCTCGACCCGGTGCGGCTGACCCCGACCGAATCGGAAACCCCCTCCAGCGTGGACTCGACCTATCTGCGTTTCACCTCGGCGCGATTGGAACCCAGCCTCGCGGAACCGGGGCAGCGGGTGCGCGTGATGGCGAAACTGCCCCTCCCTCCCGACCCTCCGGTATATTTGATCGTCGTCGCCCGCAACAACCGCACCGGCCAGAAGTGGGAACTGACGCCGACGGGAGGGGGCCGATATGAGGGCGAATTTGTCGTGGACAAGCGGTTCCCGGCCAACGATCAGGCGATCAGCATTCTGGCGTA
>JBBRNU010000864.1:0-1670 GCA_038230115.1 Chthonomonadales bacterium
ACTGGCAAGCCGTTTAAGCGGGCGTACAAAGCGCATTGTAAAGGTCGAGAAGGCAAGCGAACGGTCGTCCTTTCAACAGTTGTAGAATTTATTCCATCGTCTCTCGCCGCTGGTTGCGAAATTCATTTCGTCGTGAAAAAACGCGAAGTCGCTGTGTGGAATTGCTTAACGCCTCAGACCATTTTTGCCCGCTTTTCCTCCCGCGCGAGTACGCGCAGGAGATCATTAGGAGACCACCGCATGAGTTACGACGAAATCCCGCCGGACTCGGCGTCGAACCGCGACATGAGCGGCGAGCCGAACTCGGAGAGGGAACCGTCAGCCGCGGATGCGCCGCCTGCCGCCCCGACGCGCCCCAAGCGCGCAAAGGCCGCAGGGACTGACGCAGCATCCAAGTCCGCCGAACCGACAGCGCCGCCCGAAGTCAAAACCTCCCGCGCCCCGCGCGCCCGCCGCAAATCTCTCGCAGAAACGGAAACGCAGGCGGAAATTGTGGCGGACGCCGCCCCGCCCGCGCCCGTCAAGCCAACGCGGGCGAAGACAAAACCGACGCCCCCGCCCATCGTGGCGGACGCCGCCGCGCCGGAAGTCGCGCCGACTATGGCTTCGTCCGCCGCCTCGGAGGATTCTGCGCCCGCCCGCCGACGCCGCGCCCCGCGCAAAGCGTCGGGGGGAACCGCGCCTGCCGGCGAAGCGCAAAACGCGCCCGCGTCGAATGCGCCTGTCGAGCCATCGGTCGCGCCGCCCGCCCGCCCCACCCGTCGCCGCGCCGTTCCCGCCGAAACCGAAACGCCCGTCAGCGAGCCGAAGGCTGATTCGCAGGCCGACGCGCCGCGCACCCGCCGCCGCGCCCCGCGCCGCGCGCCTGCCGACGCCGCGCCGCAGGCGGCAGACGCCGCCAACACTGAAATAGACGCGACTGCCGCGCCTGCCCTGGACGCGAGCGGCGAAGGCGAGTCGGGGCCGGACAGCGAACGCGCGCCGCGCCGCCGCCGCGCGCCCCGTTCCCGCCGTCGGGCGACCGGAGAACCTTCCGGCAGCGAAGCGATTGCATCGGAAGCGGAAACGAGCGGCGAAGCGGAAGGCGCGGCGGTCGCTGGAGCCGTCACCGACGAAACGACGTCTGCCGCCCTTCCTCCCACGCCGGAAGCGGGCGAGGACGAAGCGGAAACCAGTCCGCGCGCTCGCCGTAATCGCCGCAGTGGACGGGCGCGGCGCGGAGCCGGAAAAGGCGAAACCGTCGCCGCTTCGGACGCGGATGAGACTGGCACGGCGCTGGCTGACGAAGACGGCAGGGGAAGCGCAGTCGCCCCGTCCGCCCCCGCCCCCTACGTCGAGCCGGCCCCGGTCATTGACCGTTCTGTGGGCGCACACCTCATTCCGCGGCACGGCCTGCCGGAAATCCACGTCAACGGCGTGGTCTATCCGCCCGTGCTTTTCTTCGGCAACCTGGAAGGCGCAGGCGAGCGTCAGCGCGTGGTTTCCGAGGCGCGGCGCGCGGCGCGGGCGGGCGTGCATCTGCACTCCACGCTGATAGATTTGCCCTGCCCCTTGAGCGAGTCGAGCGACGCCCTGGACGTTGTTGACGCGCGCCTGCGAACCCTGCTGGACGCCGACCCGGATGGTTTCGTCATGCCGCGCGTCGTGTTCGTTCCGGCGCGCGGCTGGCG
>JBBRNU010000865.1:0-1667 GCA_038230115.1 Chthonomonadales bacterium
GCAAAGCCTTTTCGGGGCGTTGCGGTCGGGCGGAAACGAAAGGGTTTCCGCCTACGTCCCCGCGCGAACGAGCGAGCGTTTCGCAACGAGCGAGCGTTTCGCGCAGGGCAGGTTGACAAGCCCGAAGGAAGAAGGTAGAATACATCCGTCCTTCGGGGCGATACAGGCCGTCCTTTCCCCACCTCCGCCAAGAGTTTTGGGAAGGGGCGGCTTCAGTCTTAATTATGACGGTCATTTTGACGTCCGTCAAGCGATTTCGCAAAAAATATGTTAAAGTTGTGTTAAGAAATGCGTTTGTTCGCTCAAAGATTGCGAACAGGCGCATTTCCGTTTGCAAGCGCGTTCTTTGTTTGCCAAGTCTGCTGATGCACGAGGGCCGTATCGCGGGCGAACTCAGCCGCGCCGACGCCACGCAGGAAAAAATCATGCAGATGGCGACTGGCGGGCAGTAAGCGCGGCGTGACCCGAAAAGAGGGCGGGGGAACAAAAACGGGCGCGATTCCTGCCGTTTCGAGGACGAGGAAGCGCGCCCGTAAGCGAAGAAACATTGCAAGACACAGAGTCTATTTCGCCGGTTTGTCGTGGACAACCTGTATTCCGAAACTAGAGAAAAAACGGCCATGCTCGTTCAAGATAGCGGAACCGATGTCCAGCATCCCCCCGTTAAAGCGCGCTTCGGCGGTGCGAACGTCGCGCTGAAATGGCATCAGCGTATTGTACAATAAATTTCCGCCGGAAACGAAGAAACTCAGGTCGCTGAACACCAGCGCCGCCAACAGATTTTCACGCTGCCGCGGCGTCAGTTTGACGTAGGGCGTTTTCTTCTCTTTGTCGGCGGCTTTTTGTTCCGCCGCCAACGCTTCCAACTGGTTTTTGACAAGCCGCTCCATTTTTTCAAGGACGCGGCGCGGAATTACAGTGTCCGTCAGTCCTATGGTTTGCATTCGGCGTTCCCAATCGTTTTTCGGTATGCCAATGGGAACATCAACGCCGAGGAACTGCTGAAAATCACGCGGCAAGGTAGCGCGTAACGCTAACGGCGTTTCGACCAGGGTCTGTGGCGTTGGGCGCGGCGGGCGGGCGATTACGATGGCCCCATCCTGCATTTCGTAAAGCTGCCAGCCGTTGAGTTCCGTCAGGGCGCGCAGCGCTTGATCGGCGCTGAGGTTTTCCATTTGCACGACCAACTTGCGTTCGCGCAGGTAGGGTACTGCGCTGATACTGACGCCGGTCTGTTCTGAAAGCGCTTTGGCGACATCCGCCAACGTGGTTTCGCCCAACTGAAGATGAACGTTTGCGGCAAGCCGCGCCCCGGTTTTGCTCGTCGGGGCGGACTGCGCGTCAACGCCGCCGCACAGCGCAAACGTCAATCCAATGACGCCAACCACGCGGGGAATAATGTAACGGAGCATTCGCGTCACTCCTCCGACAAGGTAGGCAGCGCGAATAAGCCATTGCTACCTTCGACCGGCACGGTACATTCCTGACCATTTCTATCCTGCCAATGGTATAGCAGAGAGACCAAGTCTGTCTGTTGACCGGTCAAAGCGTCGCGCATTTGGCCGGTTGCCTTCCATTGCACGGTAGAGCGGCGCAGGCTTGCGAGTTGCGAAGCCAACTGGTTCCATAGATGGCGCGGGCTATCCAGAGTAATCCCCACAACCGCC
>JBBRNU010000866.1:0-1666 GCA_038230115.1 Chthonomonadales bacterium
AATTCGACTTCGTCGCTCGCCCGAAGCGATTATGGAATAACAGGACGCGATTTTGTTTGCGAGCGTTCGATGCCGTTTGTAAGGCGAGCGCGGATGGCAACGTAAAAAGAACCGAAAGCGAAATTCAGGGCGTCAGGATGCGCTCGACCAGCCAGTAGCCGCCCATGCAGGCCGTCAGCGCGGAGCCGATGTTCATGTAACGCCGGAAGGCGCGCGTCCCGACTGCCGGGTCTACTTCCACCGCCTCGCGATACCAGCGCCACTTGGCGAGAACCGGGTACACGCAGGCCACGATGATAATCTGCGCCAGTTCGATGCCCAGGTTGAACGCCAGCAGGCACAATACCAGCCCCTGTTCCGGCAGCCCCACCTCGCGCAGCGCGCTGGAAAACCCCATGCCATGCACCAGCCCGAACCCGAAAACGAGCCACCAGCGATGCCGGGGCGCGTCTTTGCTGACAATGTTTTGCACGCCCACAAAGATAATCGTCAGCGCGATGCCCATGTCGGCCCAGCGCGCCGGAATGCTGAAGACGTTGAAGGTTGTCAGAATCAGCGTGATGCTATGCCCGATTGTGAAGCCGGTCAGCATTTTCACGACCGACTTGAAATCCATGAGGGCGAAAATCAGCGTGCAGATGAACAGAATGTGATCCGGCCCGGTGAACAGGTGTTCCATGCCCATTTGCATGAAATCCACGATGTTGTTCCACACGCTGCCCAGGTTGGCCCCGGTATCGAACTCGCGCGTCGTTTCGTTCGCGGCGCGCATCTCGAACGACGTTCCCGCCGACACGAGCGTATGGACGAAATGGCTGGTTACGCGCAGGCGCTCGGCGGGCTTATCGGTGGGATAATGAACCGTAAGCTCGCAGGTTGTGGCGTTGGCCTGCGAGGAGTTTTGAAACTCCGCCGCGACGACTTCGGGCTTGAGGGACTTGCCGTCCTTTTCCAGGTTGAACTGCGTCGGCAGCCACTTTTCGAGTTTCGCCACGATAGGCTTTTTCAAGTCCTCGCCGGTCAGCTCGCCTGGCTGAACGCCCGCCGCGCTCAACAGTTCCACAGATGGACAGCGCAGCGAGCAGTCAATCAAATGGTAGTGGATGTGGAGTTTGGCCGATGTGATGTCGGACGCCATCGGATGCGCCTGCGCGCCAAGAGCAAGTATGCTCAGGGCCAGCGCAAGCGATACGATCCTTCCAAACGGCGCGCTTCGACGTCGCGCGTCGGGGGCGCAGATTTCGCGCCCGAAACTAAGCATGAGGGACATAAAAGAATTCTCCATTCGATTTTGCCTGGAGTTTCAGGAAGATGCAGACAGGGACGCCATGCGCCGCGTATTGATCGGGCAGGGTTGCGACGATGGCTGTAAGAATGTGAAAGCGAAACTCAGCGGCGG
The DNA here is from genome assembly GCA_038230115.1 of Chthonomonadales bacterium. Lineage (GTDB taxonomy): Bacteria > Armatimonadota > Chthonomonadetes > Chthonomonadales > Chthonomonadaceae > JBBRNU01. Next base: position 1,400 of record JBBRNU010000866.1, read on the forward strand.
CGACGCTCGAAAGCGCGCCGCGCCTGCCGGGAAGCGTTGCGCGCCGGACGCCGGGGAATATCCCAGTAGAGCCAGCGGCGCACCCAGTCGGGAATTTTGCGGGCCGCGCGCCGACCCGCCGGACGCGGCGCAGGTTTGCCGCGGCGTTGCAGCGCCCGCCGATAGTGTCCGCTCAGGAACGCCAGCAAAAACAGAAACGACAGCGCGCTCCACAGGCTCGCTTCCGGGGAAAGGGGCGCGTCGCCGTCATGCGCGCGGGCGATGGCG
>JBBRNU010000867.1:0-1666 GCA_038230115.1 Chthonomonadales bacterium
CGGCTGGCCTATCGCCCGCTGCGGAACGCCCTTAGCCCGACCGATGCCTGGCCCTGGGCCTTGTTCTGGGCCATGTACGCGGGCCTGTTTCTCGGCCCGAAACTGGAAGCGCGCAGCGCGCTCAACGGCGTTGGCGCATTCTTCGTGACCGTCGGCGTCGCCTTCGCCATTTTCTGGCCCGCCCTGCGCGCCGGGTTCGGCGTCATCGGGCCGCGCCTGCGCCCGTCGCGCAACCGCCTGACCGCGCTCATCACGGCCATCGGCATCTCGCTGCTGCTGGAAAATCAGGGGCAGGCGCTGTTTACGCCCACGCCGCGCACCTATCAACTGCAAAACGCCGTCGGCGCGCTGAACCCGCATATCGGGCCGATCCAGCTCAGTTTCAGCAAGGGGCAGATTTTCGTGCTGGGCGTGGCCGTTTTGCTGACCGCGCTGCTCGTCTATGTCGTGCGCTGCACGCGAACCGGGCGCGCGATCCGGGCCGTTTCGTATGACCCGGAAGCCGCCGCGCTCATGGGCATTCCGACCGATCGCATCATTGCCCTGACCTTTATTATCGGCTCGACGCTGGCAGGCGCAGGCGGCTTCTTGAATCACGGCCTGACCGCCTTTCCCTTCGACGCCAACGCGGGCATCACGTTCGGGCTGAAGGCGTTCATCGCCGCCGTGCTGGGCGGCATCGGCAGCATCGAGGGGGCCGTGCTGGGCGCGCTGCTGATGGGGCTGGCGGAAAAATATGTCGAGTTCACGAGTTATTCGCAGTTCAGCGAGGCCATCGCTTTCGTGATTCTGATCGTCGTGCTGCTGTTCCGACCTTCCGGCCTGCTGGGTCGCAACGTGGTTGAGAAAGTTTAAGAAAAGTTTCGCGGAGCCGTTTTTCTATGCCGAGTCTGGAACGTTCTTCAGTCACCGCCGCCTCGATTGTCACGTCCGCCCCGCGCCGCCTGCTGACCCGGCTTGCGTTCGTCGCTATTGCCGCCGCGTGTCTGTTCGCCGGAAGCGCCGTCAACGACAACTTGCAGGATTTCGTGCAGCTCATCCTCCTGCAATGCGGCATCGCGATTATCCTGGCCGTCAGTTTGAACATCGTCAACGGCCTGACCGGGCAGTTTTCCATCGGCCACGCGGGATTTATGTCGGTCGGCGCGTATACCGCCGCCAGCGTCACGTATTTCGTCACGATGCGCGGCGGACATCCCGGCCTGGGCTGGATGCTGGTCGCCATGCTCTGCGGCGGGCTGCTGGCTGCGGTTGCGGGCTATCTGGTCGGCGTGCCGAGCCTGCGTCTGCGCGGCGATTATCTCGCCATCGTCACGCTCGGCTTCGGCGAAATCATCCGCATTCTGCTCAACAACGCCCACGACATCAGCCCGAAACTGGACTATATGGGTGGCTCGACCGGCTTTTACGGCGCGTCCAATACGTATAAAGTGCCGCACCTGGCGACCTTCGCGCTGATGTACGCGACCGTCATCGTGGTCGTCGCGCTGGTTCGCAACTTGAAATTCAGCGCGCACGGCCTGTCGTTTATGTCGATTCGCGAGGACGAAATCGCCGCCGACGCGATGGGGGTCAATACGACGCGCGTCAAAGTCACGGCGTTCGTGTTGAGCGCGTTTTTCGCCGGGGTAGGGGGCGCGCTGTTCGCCCACACGCTGCCGATTCA
>JBBRNU010000868.1:0-1660 GCA_038230115.1 Chthonomonadales bacterium
CAGTTCCATGCGCGGCAGGTCGGTGTTGACCCGCTCAGGATACACCAGGGCGTATTGGATCGGCAGGCGCATATCCGGCAGACCCAGCTGCGCGATGGTGGAGCCGTCTCGGTAGCGAACCATGGAATGCACGATGGACTGCGGATGCACCACGACCTCGACCGCCTCTACCGGCACGTCGAATAGCCAGCGCGCCTCGATGATTTCGAGCGCTTTGTTCATCAGCGTGGCCGAATTGATGGTCACCAGCCCGCCCATGTTCCAGGTCGGGTGTTTCAGCGCCTGTTCCGGCGTCACGGTCGCCAGGGCCTCTTTGGGAAGGGTGCGGAACGGCCCGCCCGATGCGGTCAGCAAAATGCGCTCGACGGCGTTTTCGGGCGCCCCCTGCAAGCATTGGAAAATCGCGGAGTGTTCGCTGTCAATCGGCAGGATGGCGGCGCTTCGGGCTTTCGCCAGGGCCATTGTGGTTTCCCCGGCGGCGACCAGGACTTCTTTGCTGGCGAGCGCGATGTCTTTGCCCGCGTTCAGGGCTGCGTGGGTGGGCGCGATGCCGATGGCTCCGGCGACCGCGACGACGATCAAATCGGCTTCCGGCAGCGTGGCAAGTTCGCTCATGCCGTCCACGCCGCTCGTGACCTGACAAGCGTGACTCTGCGCGCTCAGGCGGTCGCGCAGGTCGCCGACGCGCGCGGCCTCGCCAATCGAAACGTGGGGAACGGCGAACGCCCGCGCCTGTTCTGCCAGCAGACTAACATTATTATTGGCAGCCAGGCCCAAAATCTGGAAACGACCGGGCATTCGCCGCACGATGTCCAGAACCTGAACGCCAATCGAGCCGGTGGAACCAAGAATTACCAGTCGTTTCATCGTCGCCCCATCGCCTTCAAACAAAATTCAATGCGCTTCTGTATGCATTTCGCGCCATGCGAAGAAATTCATTTCGTCGCTGCTCGTCGTCAGCCTCCGCAATTTGTCGCCCCGCTTTCGACAACAAACAGATTTCAACCCTCCCCTTTTTGCGCCGGGGCGCTTTTTTGCGGCTAAATTGGTTTCCGTTCCTATACCTCGCGATCCCAATTGCGGACGCGGTTCGCCATCGCCGCGAATAGCAGGCCGGTCAGGGCCGCGATGCCGATGGTGGCGACGATGCGGGGGAGGGGATCGGACGGCGCGGGCGGCAGGCTTTCCACGCCCTGCGCATCCGTGCGGGCCGGTTCGACGGCATAGCGACCGCGCGCGGGCATCGGGAAATGGTCGGCGAAAATCTGCAAGCGCGCCGCAATGTCCGGCCCGAAAACCGGCTTGCCATGCCCGCAGCCGATTTGTCGCGGCTCCAGACGGGCCAGATCGCGCGCCGACTCACGCGCCGCCTGCCAGTCGCAGGTGAAGGGCGACGGCGGACGGGCCAGCTGCGGATGCTGCGTGAGGATGTCAGGCAGCGAGTCCAGGTCTACGGTCGCAAAAGCGTCCCCGGCCAAGAGCGTCCCGTCTTCGACGTGGTACAGCGAAACGTGACCGGGCGAATGGCCCGGCGTGTGCAGCCATTTCCAGCCGGGCATGGTGGGAACCGCGCCCTCATCGGGTAGAACGCGCACCCGGTCGCCTAGGTTCGTGCGGAGTTGCGGGATGAAACGGCACATGAACGCCATCGCGCCGCCAA
>JBBRNU010000869.1:0-1660 GCA_038230115.1 Chthonomonadales bacterium
CAGCGGGAACGGTCATGTCGCCTTCGCCCGCGCCGCCGCCCTCTTCCTGATTTTTGGCGAGCCGAAACACGATAATGTCGCCACGCGCAGGCATTCCGCCGAAGGGATAGGCCATCCGGCTCCGCAGGATGATGACATGATCGCCCGGTTTTAGCGTGGGCAGCATCGAACTGGACGGGATGAAGTAGGCCGAATAGCCGAACGCGATAAACGCCAGAACCAGCAAAATCGGCAGCCAGAGCAAATACCGCCGCTGCCGTCGGCGCTGCGCGTCGGTTTTTGCGGGCGTCGGGTCGGGCGGAGCGCCGGAGCCGGAACTGAGCGTGATTTTTTGGGCGGGCAAGCGGTTCTCCCGTCGCCTACGACCGCAGCATTTCGACGAATTGACGAAAGAAGTAGGCGCTGTCGCCGGGGCCGGGCGAAGCCTCCGGGTGGTACTGGATGGAAAGAACCGGCAGGTCGCGATGCCGCAGCCCTTCGACCGTGCCGTCATTTAGATTTACGTGCGCGACCTCCATGCCGTTTCGCAGACCGTCCGGGTCCACCGCGTACCCATGATTTTGCGATGTGATGTAGACCTTGCCGGTCGCCAAATCCTTGACCGGATGGTTGCTGCCCCGATGCCCGAACTTCAATTTGTAGGTGCGGCTGCCGAACGCGCAGCCCAGAATTTGATTGCCCAAACAGACGCCCAGCATGGGCTTGCGCTCGGCCAGAATGCGGGCGGTCTCGACGACATACCCCAGATGCGCCGGGTCGCCGGGGCCGGGGGACAGCACAACACCGTCCGGGTTGTCCCGCAGGATGTCCGCCGCGCTCGTCGTGCAGGGATAGACGGTCGTTTCGCAGTCGAGTTCGGCCAGACTCCGCAGAATGTTGTACTTGACGCCGCAGTCCAGCAGGGCGAGGCGATGGCGCGGTTCGGCGCCGGGCCGGGCGTCTTCCAGCGCCGACGGGCCGGCGTCATACGCCCGCCAGCGGTACGGCTGCTCGGTGGTGACGACGCGGTTCAAATCTATGCTGGCGTAGGGCGGGGCCGCGCGCAGCCGGCCGAGCGCCTGTTCCGGGGTCTCGTCGGAAGAGATCGCGCCCGACATCACGCCCCGCGAGCGCAAATGCCGGGTCAGGGCGCGCGTGTCCACATTCATAATGCCCGCCACATTCCGGGCTTTAAGAAAAGCGTCCAGGCTCTGCTCTGACCGCCAGTTGCTCGGCGTCGCCTCGCATTCGCGCACGATCAAGCCCTCAACCTGGACGCGGCGCGACTCGAAGTCGTCCGGGTTGATGCCGTAGTTGCCGATGAGCGGGTACGTCAGGGCGACCATTTGCCCGGCATACGAGGGGTCGGTCAAAATCTCCTGATACCCGGTCATGCCGGTATTGAAGACGACTTCGCCCAGCGCGCGGCCCGCCAGTCCCAGCGACTCGCCCGCAAAAATCGTCCCGTCTTCCAACACGAGAAAGGCTTTCATGTTTCCGCCCTGTTCCATAAACATTCGCCGCCCACCCAGGTCTGTTCCACGCAAACCTGCTCCCATTCGTCCATCGGCGTCGCGAGCGGATCGGCGGACAGAACGGCGAAGTCGGCCCATTTGCCGGGCGCGAGGGTTCCCCGGTCGCGCTCGGTGCGCGTGGCGTAAGCGGGCGCGGCGGTATAGGC
>JBBRNU010000870.1:0-1647 GCA_038230115.1 Chthonomonadales bacterium
GCGACGAACTCTTTGGCCTCGGCGGGGTCGGTCAGCAGGGCGTTCTTCTCGTCCACCTTGATGTCTTCTTCCACGCCGCCCAGCATTCCCAATTCGGCCTCGACCGAAACGCCGCGCGCGTGCGCCGCCTGCACGACTCGTTTCGTAATCGCGACGTTGCCCTCGAACGACTCGTGCGAGGCGTCAATCATCACCGAGGAGTAAAAACCGCTTTCAATGCACTCCAGCGCGGTCTGCTCGTCGCCGTGATCCAGATGCACGGCGAACAGGGCTTCGGGGAATATTTCGTCGGCCACGCGGATCATCGCTTCCAGCATCCGCTTGTCGGTGTAGCCGCGCGCTCCTTTGGAAATTTGAATGATGAACGGAGCCTGCGAGTCCATCGCGCCCTGGAACAGGCCCATGATCTGTTCCAGATTGTTGATGTTGTACGCGCCCAGCGCATACTTGCCATAGGCGTGTTCGAACAGTGTCCGCGTTGGGACAATCATAACGTTCTCCTTTGAAGGTTCGATTGGCCCCCACCGAAAACCGGGCGCAATCGGAAGGTTTTTCTCGTCGCGGGCGGAACGGGGCGACAGGGAACCGGCGACGCCGCCACAAAATGCCGCGTGTCGCCCGGTTCGTCGCTCGTTCGGCGTCGTGGCAACTATGATACTCGAAACCGACCTTAAATCACAACCGCGCTTCGCCTTCGTTATCCCTCGTTACCCCGCGAAGGAAAGCGCGATTGCCTGGTTGCGGGGCCAGACGAACGAAAAACGGTCGCCGTCTTTGAGCGCGACGCCCCGGCGCTCGTCGCGGACGCTGCGGATCGGAGCGGCGAATTTCAGCGTGATGGCGATAGCGCCGGACTTCACGCCGACCGCGCTGCCGCCGCCCAGTTCCGTGCCGACAATCTCCGGGTTCCAGCACACGAACAGGACTTTCCTGCCATCGGGCTTGCGGAAGTAGGTGATCTCGTACCCGAACTCCGCCTCGCCCGCATTTTCAATCTCCACCCACCGGCGGGCGCTGCCGCCGTGAACATACTTCAGGAACGCGCTGCGGCGTTTGGCGGCCTCGAACCCGGTCGTGCGATACGCATTGTACCACTGCGGCGAAAGGTTCATCAAAACGGCGGTTCCGCTGCCAAAACGAGTCGCCGTGTTTGTCGGCATATTTCTTACGGCCTTGTTGAAGCCACTGGCGTCTTTCAAGCACGTATTGCCGTTGGTCAGGAATTCGTGATAGGTCTTCCAGCCAAAATTAAGGTCTTGATCCACCTCGCACCAGAGTTTGCCGCCGAACACGTCGGCGGAGGTCATCGCCGGGTCGTGACGCGCGGCGAACATTCGGTCCAGCGCGCCGCCCGCCTTGCGCCCGCGCCCGTGCTGATCCCATACGCCCGGCAGGTAGTCGGCGATGACGGTTCCCCCGCTCCGGCAAAAGGTTTCTATCGCCCGCGCTTCGGCATCGGACAGGCACAAACAGGCGGGCAAAATGAGCGTTTTGACATCGGACGCCACGCCGTTCTGGATCACGTCCACGTAACTCACAAATTTGAATTGCAGGCCGGAATCGCGCAGCATATTCGCCCACGCCTGCCGCCCCAGATGCGACGCGCCCAGGCGATGGTCGCCGTCCCGATTCACCCACGTTTTGCCA
>JBBRNU010000871.1:0-1642 GCA_038230115.1 Chthonomonadales bacterium
CGCGGCGGTTTTTATTGTTCCGCTGGCAGGTCGGCGCGCTCCGTCCACTCGTTCCAGGAGCCGTCATAATTGGTCAGATGCGGGTAGCCGAGCATCGAAAGCGTGAACAAAATCGAGGTCGCCGCCACGCCGCCGTTGCAGTACGCCACAATCTGCGAGTCGGGCTTGACGGCCTGCGCGTCCGCGAGGGCTTGCAGTTCGTCGGGCGCGCGGAACGTGCCGTCGGCGTTAAAGAAAACCTCGCGAGGCAGCGAAAGCGCGCCGGGAATGTGACCGCCGCGCGGCCCGCGCCGAATGCGCCCGGTAAACTGCTCCGTATCGCGCGCGTCAATCAGCGTCACGCCGGGCCGGGCCAGAAAGGTCAAAACTTCCTCGGCGGTCGCGCGCCATTCCGGCTGCGGACGCGGCGTCCAGACAGCGGGCGGAAAAGCGGGACGTTCCGACGTGACCGGGCGGGCTTCGCGCGTCCATTTCGCCCAGCCGCCGTTCAAAACCCGCACGCGCGTATGCCCGTAACAGCGCAACGCCCACCAGAACCGGGTGGCGAACTGACTGGCCGGGTGCGCGTCGTAAGCGACGATTTCGTGCTGATCGCCAATGCCCGCCTGCCCTAAAACGCGGGCCATTTTCTCCGGCCCGGCCAACTGCGCGGCGACAGGATCGGTCTCATCCACGATGTCGCGCGTCCAGTCCAGATACAGCGCGCCGGGAAGGTGCGCCTGGGCGTATTCTTCCGCCGCGCCCGCGTACTGCGCGGTCTGCACGCCCGCCTCGTCGGTTTGCGTGCGAACGTAGCCGCGCATATCTACGACGCGCAGGTTCGCGTTTTCTAAATTTGCGGCCAGCCAGTCGGTTTCCGCCAAATGCGTCCGCCGGGCCGCTTCCCTTCCCTCCGTTTCGCTTCCGCCTTCGGTCGCCATCGTCACGCTCCTTCGTTTCCTTCGCGCGTTCTTCTCGCGTTTGCGCCTGCCGCCTGCCTCCCATTTCGCCGCCGGGTCGCCGCCCTCCTGCCCGTTCTTGTCGTTCCGCCGGTCGCGCAGGTTTCCCCTTCGGGGCAATGGCGCCGCCCAGTAGAGAACCTGGTCAGAGAACAAAAGAACCCGTCCCCAGCCTCGAATATCTCCCCGAAAAACTTTTTTCAAAAAGTTTTTCGCCCAGACCCTAGATTCGTTTTTCTCCCGGCACTACAAGAGTGTAAGGCCATGAAGACGCCACTCTCGCTGCGGATACGCAGGCAGCCGTTTTGTTTGCGATGCAGAATTTTTACGAACGCGCTTGTTTTCACAAACACACCTTGTAAGGAGTACTGAACATGAACCGCATTTTCCAGATTCGCCGCTTCGTCGCCCTCGCATTGCTCGCCGGAACCGTTTTCGTCGCGCGCCCGATTGCCGCCCATGCGGAGGGCGACGGCGGCGGCGGCAAAGTGCTGCCGCCCCCGAAGCTCATCGTGTCCACGCCCGATTACAAAATTTACGACAATGGCCTGATCATCTACGCCGACGGCCACACCGGTCACGTTGGCTAGGCGACAGCAAAATAGGCGGTCGGTATAGGGTCGCCTATAATCGGGCGTCGGGGGAGGGGGAAAAAAAATTTTACCACCCCCCCCCCCCCGCCAGTTGCACACACCCCCCGACCC
>JBBRNU010000872.1:0-1641 GCA_038230115.1 Chthonomonadales bacterium
CATTGACGCGCACGACGGAGCCGTCAACGTGATTTACCTGACGCCAGACGGCAAAACGCTCATCACGGGCGGGGCCGACAAGAAAGTGAAACTGTGGAACGCGGCGGACGGCGCGCTCATCAAAAGCATTGACGCCCACGACGCTGCGGTCACAAGCCTTATGGTGACGCCGGACGGCAAGAAACTGCTCACGGGCGGAGCCGACAAAAAACTGAAAATCTGGAACCTGGAAGACGGCAAGCTGATTTCCACGATTCCCGCGCACGACGGCGCGCTGGTCGGTATCTTCGCGACCCCGGAAATGACGATTTCGGGCGGAGCGGACGGCAAGGTGAAAATCTGGGACGGCGAGGGCAACATGCAGTTCGAGATTCCGACTGAGCAGGCGGGCGGGATGAAGGCGATGACGCCCAACGCCCTGATGCCCGTCCTCTACACGACCGGAAATGACGGCAAAATCAAATACTGGAGTCAGGGCGGCGGGGGCGATTTCGATGGCGCGAGCGGGCCGATTGCCGCGATGGTCTCGACCCCCGACGGCAAGAAATTGATTACCGCCGGGGCGGACGGCAAAGTGAACCTGTGGGACACCGACGAGCATAAGCTGCTGACAACGATCTCCGACGCGCACAAGGGCGGCGTGACCGCGCTGGCCGTTTCGCCCGACAGCAAGATGATTTTCACGGGCGGGGCCGACAAAAAAGTGCGCGCCTGGACCATTGACGGCAAGCCGGGCGTGTCCATTGACGCGCACGATGGGGTCGTCACCGCCATCGTCTATCGCAAAGACGCGACCGTGAAGAAGGACGACGGCAAGACGCCGGAGAAGAAAGAAGCCCGCTGACGTTTGCGGGCGTCCTTTCCTTTCGTTACTTCACATCGAACTTGAAAAGCCCTCGCCGTTGTTCGCGGCGAGGGCTTTTCCACGGTCGGCGAACGCAACATAGAAGCGCGAAGACGACGAGATGAATTGCATCGCGAGTAGCGACGAAATTTACTACGTCGCTCGGCAGCCTGCGGCTGTATGTCTTCGGACACGAAATTCACCAAAGGTCTCGATGCTGTTGGCATCGCGTCCGAAGGACGCTCGGCGGTACGCCAGACAGACCGAAGTTCTAACCCTGGGCTGAACCCTGGGGCGTTGCAACCGAACGTTTTGATTTGGGCAACCGGGGTTTCAACCCCGGGGTGAACCTGAACGGCGGGGCGACCGACCGGGGTTTCGCGCTTTCCCTTTTGCGCCGGGGCGCTTTTTTGCGGCTAAATCGGGTTTACCCCTGAGAGGAGCGCCCGGTTTTGACGGGGGTGGAACGCCCGACAGTGGGTCAAATATCAATGCCGGGAACGGGAAATGCGCCGCTCGCGCACAATTCATGCACCTCGCCGCGAATCTGGCGCAGTTTCGCCGCATCGAAGCGATACTCCGCGCCGTCCTTGTCTTTGCCGTACAGCACGCCCTGGGGAACCCGCGCGTCCGCAACCCGCGCCATCCAGTCGGCGATCTGCGTCATCTGCGCCTCTCGGAACCCGCGCGAGGTCGTGGCGGGCGTGCCGATTCGCAGGCCGCTCGGCGAAAACGGCTTGCGCGGGTCGTTGGGAATGGAATTGAAGTTGGTTTCCAGCCCCGCCTCGTACAGCGCG
>JBBRNU010000873.1:0-1640 GCA_038230115.1 Chthonomonadales bacterium
CGATCTGGAGTCGAGCGGCGGAACCTTAGCAATCGAGAATGCCGGGCCGGTCTCGGTCACGCTCGTCGCGACGGCCAAAGGCGCGACGGTTCCTCTCGATCATATCACGCGCGTCACGCTCACGCGCGGCCTGAAACGCATCGCCATTCGCAACGACATCCAGGAGAATTTCGGCGATGTGCGGACGTGCGGCTTCGGCTTCAATCTGGACAGCCCGGACGTGTGGACGGAAGAGGTCGGGGCCGTCATTCGGGCGAAACTGCTGGCGAACGGCGGTCACTACTCGCCGCGCAACGCGCGCTACGATTGGATTTCGGCCAACCATTTCACGGACATGAGCGGAACCGGAAACGTCGGCGTCACGCTTTCCAACGCCGACAACTATTTCCTGCAACTAGGGAACAGCGCGGTCGGCAATCTGGATACCGCCACGCCGCAGCTGCAAATGCTGGTCGGCGGGCAGGTGGACGGAACCAGTTTGGGCATCCCCAATCAGGGCGGCGACTCGCAGTTTTTGCAGCGCTACGCCCTGACCACGCACGATGCGTTCGACGCTCCGACCGCCATGCGCTTCGCCCTGGAGCATCAAAACCCGCTCGTGACCGGCGCGGTCAGCGGCGCGAGCAATGGGGGCAGCTATCCGGCGGCGACGTATTCACTGCTCACGACATCGAACCCGAACGCCCTGATCTGGGCCGTGAAGCCTGCCGAGGAAGGCATTCAGGCGGGCGTGATTGCGCGCGTCTGGAACCTGTCAGCCAGCCCGCTCAATTACACGCTCGATTTCGCCGGGCCACTCGCCGGGGCCAAACAGACCACGCACATCGAAACCGATCTGAGCGACGCAACGGTCAACGGAAGTTCGGTCGCCGTCAGCGCGAATGCCCGGCAGCTGCAGACGTTTCGGCTGCGACCCGCGCCCGCTCTCAAAGGCGTCGTCACGCTGGAAGGCGCGCTCGATCTGGCGCAGCCGGTCACGTTCACATTTCGCCCCAAGCCGAGCGGAACCGCCTTCAGCCTCACAACGACATTGGACGCAAGCGGCGCGTATTTGTTGAGCGGCCTGCCCCCCGGAACGTATAACGTGCTGATTAAAAGCCCGAAAAACCTCGCCCAGCTGACGACGAACGTGGATTTGAGTTCCAATGCCAGCGTGCGAACGGTCAGCGTTACGCTTCCCGGCGGCGACGCCAACGACGACAACAGCGTGGACAATCTCGACCTGGGCCTCGTCGCGCTCGCCTACGCCACCACGACCGGCGATCCCGCCTTCGACCCGCGCGCCGATTTCAACAACGACGGCAGCGTGGATAATCTCGATCTCGCCGTTCTCGCCAACAACTACGCCCTGACCGGCGACAATTGATGGTCTTCTTGCCGTAGAGCGATCCGCCTAACCCCCCGGCCCCCTTCCCCACCGGGGAGATAATGCACCTAACCCTCCGGCCTCCTTCCCCACCGGGGAAGGGGGAGATTGAACCTTGAATTTGCGGGTCAAGCGTAATTTTAAGCGATGTTGGCGGCGCTCTTTTATTCCTTTTTCGCTTCCGTTTCGGTAAGAAGTGTACGACTCTTGTTTCGCTCTCCCTTTCTTGTTTCGCTCTCCCTTTCTTGTTTCGCTCCCCCTTCCCCGGTGGGGA
>JBBRNU010000874.1:0-1626 GCA_038230115.1 Chthonomonadales bacterium
AACCTGGAAACGTTTCGAACGATGCTCCACTGCCTGCTGCATGAGGGGCTTCCCGTCGGGGCCGCAATGGATGGGTTTGGATTGCAGTACGCCGAACTCGCTTCCGAACGCGCCGCGCTGGAGGAGGCAATCCGCAATGGTCAGGTCAGGGACGGCGATAAGGCGGAGCAGGCGCGGCTGTGGACTGCCGCGAAGAACACGCGCGATTTCATTGTGTTGGGAGACCCGGCGGTCCGCTCCGCCTGTGGTGTGTGGCAGAGCGCGATAAGTATTGGATAGTCGCGCATTTTCAAGCCGCAAAATTTCGCCTGCTGTTGAGGTTCTTTATGCCAAATGCTGTTGAATTAGAAATCAGTCTGTCGGCCTTCGACGCAAACGCCACGCCTCCAAGATATCGCGTGATGCTTCGCTATGATCGCTCCGATTCCGACGCACGCATGTCCGATGCCAGCGGCGAAGCCGTATTCCCGCTAAACGAACTCCTCCTGCTTGAAGCCGATGCCGAGCAATATGGCCGCAAACTTACTCAACTTCTTTTTGCGGACGAAGGCTTGAAGCAACGGTTTGCTATCGTACGAGCCATCGCGAAGGAGTTTGAATGCGCCCTGCGCCTGAGCCTGTACATTGACGAGACCGCGAAAAGCCTGCATACGCTGCGCTGGGAAACGCTGCGCTCGCCTGATCCTGAGAATGACACCAGCCTGCTGACCGATGATGCCATCCGCTTTTCGCGGGTTCCCATTGTCCACGACCTGCGTCCGGTGCACCTAGCTCCCCGCAGCAATCGCCGCGCGCTGATCGCCATCGCCACTCCCGAAAACATCCACGAATACCCGCAGAACGGGCAAGTACTGGAAAGCGCCGACTTTCAAAAAGAGAATGAACTGGCGAACGACCTTCTAAAAATAGACACTGTTTCCATGGCCGAGCCGATCACTTTAGCCGGTCTGGTGACCAAATTGCGTGACGGCTACGACATTTTGTACCTGGTGTGTCATGGGCGGGCGGCCAGCGGAGACCGACCGGCTCAGATCATGCTGCAAAAGCCCGACAAGAACGTGGACATCATTTCAGCGAGAGCTTTTATTAATGCGCTCAAACAAATTCAGGATCTGCCGCGCCTGATTGTGCTGGCCTCCTGCCAGAGCGCTGGCAGCGGAATGTCAGGTAGCGAAGATGCGCTCATTTCGCTTGGGCCTGAACTGGCAGACGCGGGTGTTCCTGCGGTTATCGCCATGCAGGGTCGCATCAGCATTGAAACCATTAAGTGTATGATGTCTCTGTTTTTTGACAGGATAACCTCGCTTGACCCCAATCAAATTCAGCCGATAGATACCGCGTTAAGTCAGGCGCGTCACAACGCGTTTCTTATGCAGCGTCACGATTGGTGGATGCCCGTTCTGTTTATGCGGCTAAAAAGCGGCGGACTGTCCTACTACGAGCCGAAACTGAGTGGCACGAAAATCAATTGGGATACGTTGATTACAAAAATTATTCAGGAGGGCGGCTGCACGGCAATGCTGGGATCGGGCTTGACGGAAGCGTTAATCGGCTCGAACCGCGACATTGCCCGTAAATGGGCCGCCCAGTATGGCTACCCGCTCAACAGCAATTCGTATGACCAAC
>JBBRNU010000875.1:0-1626 GCA_038230115.1 Chthonomonadales bacterium
AATCGGGAAAGGCGAATTCGCGATGCAGTTTGCCGTCGTGTCGTTCCCATCCGTCGAGCGCGGCAAGACGCGACGTCAGTTCCGCTTCGGTCAGTTTCGTGGCAGCGGGCATCGCTAACCTCCTTTCGCGTCGGCGGGCGGGGTGGTTGGGTCGTCTGCGGACGCGGGCGCAATTTCCGGTGCGGACATCGAGGCCGACTCCAGCGCGGGCGAGACGGCGGGTTCCGCTGCGGGCGCAGGCAGCGCGCTGGACACGGCGTTTTCCCCTGCGGGCGGAGCAGGGGGCGTGGACGCGACCCTTTGCACGGGCGGGGCGGCGGAACCGAGGGGGCTTGCCGCGTTTGTTTCGCTCCGGGGCGGGGCGGGCGCGTCAAATTCCAGCAGGTCGAAGCGGCGGGCGGTCACGTCGAGGGCGTCGCGCAGGACTTTGTAAGAAGCGTCGAGGCGGGTGCGAATATCCTGCGCGGTCTGAGCGTCGGGCGAACCGGCAGGAAAACGAATGGGGTCGAGGCGCGCCGCAAGCGCATTATAATGGGCTTGCACCGTTACGAAATCCGAGCCGGGCGGCACGCCGAGCAGACGATAATGCTCCGCCAGGGGATCGGACGCGGCGGTTTGCGCGCCGCTTCCTCCGCTGCCATAGACAGATGAAGCATTCGCGCCAGAGCCGGTTTGGGGGGCGCGATTGGCAGGCGCGGGCGAAACGGAACGGGGCGGAGCCTGCGCGGGAAAATTCGGACGCCCGCCCAAATCCGGGCCGCGCGTGTCGCCAGCGGAAGCGCTGCCGGACGGGACGGCGGGCGTCGGCTCGCTGGCCGAGTCTTCGAGTTCCCGCCGGGCGTCCACGCGCGACCGGACGCGCTTCAGGTCTTCTTCCCGCTCCCGCAGCGCCTCCTCGTCCATTTCCTCCAAACGGTCTTTGAACTCGTTCAGTTTGTGGCGTACAATGCGGGAAAAGCGTTCTGTGATGCTCATGAAGTTCCTAAATGGCCGCCTGTGACAGCGCTTGGAAATCTGTTCCAGCGCTGCCGCTTCACATTATTTTGCTTACTTCTGCCCGCCGAGTTTCGCTTCCAACTCGCGCAGCTGGCGGTCAATTTCGCTTTCCTGCCCGTTGGAACCGTTGCCGCTTGCGCCGTTGCCGTTGGTTGCGCCCAGGCCGACCGTCTGCACCTGCTGCACCGTGCCGGTGTTGTAGTTGGCGGCGGGCGAGCTGCCCAGCGTCATGCGGGTTTCGAGTTCGGCCAGCTGGCGCTCGGCCTCGGCGTCCATCTGCGAGACTTCCATCTCGCGCAGGCGCGAATCCATGCTCGTATTGGAGATTTCGGCCCGCGCTGAGGCCTCGGACTGCATCGAGGTGATGCGGTCGCGCGCCCCCGTCCACTGCTGCTCGTTTTCGCTGAACTGGAACTGATCAAGCGCCTTGTTGATTTTGATTTGAATCTGCGCCTGCTTCATGTTGGCTTTCATCGCCAGGGCTTCGGCAGTACGAACGCGAATGCGCTCCTCTTCCTGCTTAATAGCGATTTTCACCTTTTCCGCCGTTTCGACGGTCGAGTTGAGGCTGGTTCGCAGGCTTTGCAGGGTTTGATCCTGGAGGGCTTTTTCTTTCAGGAACTGCTTGGC
>JBBRNU010000876.1:0-1615 GCA_038230115.1 Chthonomonadales bacterium
ATCGAGGCGTGGCGGGTCGTGTATAATGAAATGCGGCCCCATCAGTCCCTTAAGGGACTGACCCCGCACGAGTACCACCAACAGTGGCGGCAACCGCCGTCATCGCCCACCGGAGGCTAACTTTCCGTGTGGCCTAAAAAATGGGGTACACGTCACAAGACAGCAGCACGGTCAACTTCCACAAGGGCAAACTCGCCTTTGCGATAGACGCTGCAAACAACACCAAGATCAACATCAGTGGCGGCAGCATCGGCTCTGCTGTGGTCGCCTATGACAACAGCACGGTCAATATCAGTGGGGGCAGTATCGGCTACGCCATCTATGCTTCCAGCGCCAGTACGCTCAACTTTTTCGGTACGGGCTTGGGGGATACGCTTGTAGACCCCAACGCCGCTAACGGCAATTCAAGCGAATACGAACTGTTCGGTACGCTTGCCGATGGAACCAGCGTTGATGGTGAAACCCTGTTCATTCAGAACAACAGCAGTGTGAGCGTCAACTTCGTTCCCGAACCCGGCAGTTTGGCGCTGTTTGTCGGTTTGAGTGGCGCGGGGGCGCTGGTTCGTAAGCGGCGGAAGCAGGCGACCGGCTCTGTCGGCGCGCAAAAAAGAACGGATTGACGGCCCGTTTCGTTTGACATCTCCCCAACTTGCGGTTACAATGAAGGCGGGCCGGTTCCTGCGCGCGAACGGCAAATTCCGGGGGAGCAAGACCGAGTGACTTTTCTTTCGATTTCTTCGACTTTTTCGATGGGGCGCGAGCGTATGACGAATCGCGGGCGAACCCGAACGAACGAACGCACCAGCGCGAAACTCCGGGCCTTCACCTTGATCGAACTGCTCGTCGTTATCGCTATTATCGCGATCCTGGCGGCGATTTTGTTCCCGGTCTTCGCGCAGGCGCGGGAAAAGGCGCGGCAGGCGGCGTGTATGTCCAACCTCAAACAGGTCGGAACCGCGTTCGCGATGTACGAGCAGGACTACGACGAGCGTCTGCCCGACCGCCGCGACCTCAAAACCACGCTTCCGGGCGGCTACAAGCCCTGGACGACCTGGCCCAAGTCCGACCCGCGCGGCGGCTGGGCCGCGCTCGTCATGCAGCCCTATCTCAAAAACTATCAAATCTGGTCGTGTCCGAGCATCACAGGCTCGACGCTGGGAGAAGTCGCGCAGGTCGCGCAGCCGATTTCCGCCGAATCGAACGCGCCGTCCGTGCGCTACTGGCTCTGGCGCTTCGACTGCGACGACAAAATCAAGCCCTGCGACCTTTCCAACTTCTGGGGCAAGACCGATTTGCAGGCCGTAGACGACTTGCGGCAGGCCAACGATCCGAACGCCGGTCAGCCCAACGGCCCCGCCGACACCGAATTGGGCGTAGACCCCTACTTTCCAAGTACCATCAAGTCGCTGCCCGCCAGTCTGCTGGGCAAGGCGGTGCATTTCGGCGGGCGCAGCCGGCTTTTCCTCGACACGCACGTCAAGTACTTCCGGGATTACCGCACGACTTCTTGACGCGGCGGCGGACGGGAAGAGAACGGGAATAAATCCCCGTCCTGACATGCAGCGCCCTCCTTCGAGGGCGCAATGCCAATAACGAAGGCCAGAGCGTATTTATC
>JBBRNU010000877.1:0-1613 GCA_038230115.1 Chthonomonadales bacterium
GCAGCGCCTGGCGCGTGTCCGGCACGGTGATAATCAGGGCGTCCGGGGGCAGGGTGACGTTGGCTGCCGTCAGTCCATCCGGCTCCACGACCACGCCCGCCGCGCCCGCCCGCAGCGCGTCCGGGGCGAAGCGATGCCCATCGAACGCCTGCCCGCGCAGGCACACGAACAAATCATTCAGCCCGACCGCGCGCGAGTCGTGCGTCAGCCCGCCGATCATCGCGCCCTCGGCAAGGCCCGATACGGCGGCGTTCGGCAGGCGGGCGAGAAGTTGGTCGAGGCGAATTTCGCGGGACATGGGCGGTTTCCAAAACCTCCGAAAATTCCCGTCGTCAGGGCCGGGAATTCCCGCCATTATAGCAGGTTTGGCGGCAAGAAAAAAGGGGCCATGCGGAACGCGGGCAAACCCGTCCCCGCACGGCCCCGGCCACATACGCCGAACCGGAGCAGATCGCGTATGGGTGCAAAAACGGTTCTAAACAAATATTGCGCGAAGGGAAGGCGACGAAATGAATGTCTTCGCTTGATGGCGTTCCGCCGTGTGTTCTTCGGACACAGGAGTTCAGTATGCGAGTTCAGTTCTACGCCTCGTGTCCGCAGGACACACAGCCGCAGGCTACCGAGCGAAGACATTCATTTCGTCGCCGCCCGTTGCGCCGCGCCAACAACGACCGAAATTTCGGCCTTCCCTTTTGCGCCCCTTGCGCTTTTTGCGGCTAAACAAAATGCCAGGGGCCGGAAGTTCAATCCAGGTCGGCGCGGCGGGCGGCGTCCGTGTGGCGGGCGGCGCGGACGGGCGCTTGACCGGCCCGGCGCAGGTTTTCCTCGGCGATGCGCGCTTGATTCCCCGTCGGGTCGTCTTCGGGAACGTGCCAGTAGGTCATCAGACGGCGCGCAATCTCGCGAAACGCGGGCGCGGCGACCTCGGCCCCAAAATACGCGCCCTGCGGCTCATCTACGGCGACAAGCACGACCGCGCGCGGGCGAACCTGCGGGCTGGCGGGCAGAAATCCGACGAACGAGCCGACATACGCCCCGTGCCGGTATTTGTTGGCGGTTCCCGTCTTGCCCGCGATTTGATAGCCCGGAATCGCGGTCACTTTGGCGGTTCCATTCGCGACGACCGCCCGCAGCATCCCGCACACCTGCGCGCTCGTTTGCGCCGACAAAACGCGCCGTGCCGTTTGCGGCGCCCAGGCCTGCCGGGTCGCGCCCGTCGCGTCCGTCACGCTCGTCACCAGCCGGGGACGCATCAGCAGACCGCCGTTGGCAATCGCGGCGTAGGCCAGCGCGACGTGCAGCGGCGTTGTCGTGATGGAATGGCCGAAGGCGACGCGGGCCGCTTTGGCGGGCGTGTAAATCTGCTCGTTGGGATCGAACGACAGCCGCCCGCGCTGCGTTCCGGGCAGGCCGAAATCGAGTTTGTCGAACAGCCCGAAGCGGCGGTCAATCGCATACAGATGCTGCGGCCCCAAACGAAGCCCGACCTGCGCCGCGCCCACGTTGCACGAGTGCCGCAGAATGTCTTCGGGCATTTCGTAGCCATGCCCGTTGCGTTCCGCCGCGCCGTGCAGGACGCAATGAATGATTTTCTTGCCGATCTGCAAATGCCC
>JBBRNU010000878.1:0-1610 GCA_038230115.1 Chthonomonadales bacterium
TAGGCTTCTGAATCGGTGTCTGACTGCCGGGCGCGCTCGTCGTCAATCATGTCGTCCATGCGAAAGCCGTTGATGGTCAGTCCGATAATTCGGGCGTCTGTAATCGTCACGCCGGCAAGGTTCGCGTCGTTGATGCGCGCCCCTTCCAGCGTGACGTTGCCGAAAACGGCGCGGCGCAAGTTCACGTCGTCGAATAGCGCGTCGCTCAAATCCACGTCGCGAAACCGCGTCCCCGCCATCGCCTGCCCCTCGAAATGTTTGGTTTCCACCCGGCTCCTCCTGCAACTTTCGGTTTCGCTTCCTGTCGTCTATCTGTAGTATAATCATTGCAGCGCGCTAAAAACGGAAGCGCGGAAATACGAGAACGCCGAAATTACGCTGGCTGCTCTGTCGCCACTTCCTTGACGAGAAAAATTCTGCCGTCCCTATGCAAGAAACCCATGCTTGAAGCCATCGAAAAGCCGCTAAACACCAGTTGGAAGCCCGCGCCGCCCTACCATGTCGGCCCAATTTGCATTGATCCGCCGGTCGTTCTCGCGCCGATGGCCGACGTGACGAATGGCGCGTACCGCCGCCTGGTCAAGCGCATCGGCGGGCCGGGCCTGCTCGTGACGGAACTTATCAGCACGACCGCCATTCATCATCGCAACGCGCGCACGATGTCTATGTTCGACGTGACCGAGGATCAGCGCCCGCTCGCCGTGCAATTGTTCGGCGCCGATCCCGATATTATGGCGGAAGCGGCCCGCGTCGCGGTCGGCGAAGGCGCGGACATCGTTGACATCAATATGGGCTGCTGGGTTCCGAAAGTCTGCAAAACCGGCGGGGGCGCGGCCATGATGAAGGACGAGGCGACGGCCTGCCGCGTCGTGGCGGCGATTGTCCGGGCGGTTTCGGTTCCGGTCACGGTGAAAACGCGCGCCGGGTGGGACTACGGGCATCTGGCGACAGCGGGTCTGGCGCGGCGGTTGGAGGAGGCGGGCGCGCAGGCGTTCGCGCTTCACGCCCGCTATGCCGTTCAGGGACATACCGGCAGCGCGGACTGGAACCTTATCGCCGAAATCAAACGGGCGGTCACCAAGCCCGTCATCGGCAACGGCGACATCAAAGCGCCCGAAGACGCGGCGCGAATGCTGCGCGAGACGGGTTGCGACGGCGTGATGATCGGGCGGGCGGCCATCGGCAACCCCTGGATCGTTCGCGACACGGCGCATTATCTGCGAACCGGCGAACTTCTGCCGCCCCCGTCGTATGCCGAGCGCACGGAAGCGGCGCTGGAACACGTCAGCGATCTGGCGCGCACGGTCGGCGAGCCGCAGGCCGTGCGGCATTTGCGCGGTCAGCTGCCGCAGTACGTGCGCGGTTTTCGGGGCGCGTCCCGCCTGCGCGATGAGATGGTTCAGGCCTGCACGATTGCCGAAGCGGAAACGATTTTCGCCCGCCACGCGCCCGGTCAGAGCCAGTTCGACGGGGCCGCATTGGAAGCCGCAGCGTGACCCTTTACCGAAAAAGCAAACACCCGTAGGGGCGCTGCTAGACGCGCCCTCTCCGGCTCTAACGCCGTTGCGCGCGGCATTGTCATATGCAGCGCCCTTCGTCCTAATCGGCAA
>JBBRNU010000879.1:0-1584 GCA_038230115.1 Chthonomonadales bacterium
TGTCGGGCCTTCTACCTCCGACTGCTACGCCTTCCGTTCGCTCTGCCTGCGCCGTCAGCCGGAGCGCGCCGCTTCCCGCGCCCCGCCCTGCGCCTGATCCCCGGCTTCCCGCCGCCCGTTCCTGCCGCGTTTTCGCAACTTTGTCGCCGTTCCCGCTTTCTTGCCGCCTGCCGCGCGCGTTCCGCGCTTCGGCCCGGTCTTGAGAAAGGGGCGTCGTCTCGTTGGCGCACTCCGGCTTTCCCGTCCGTATTCCGTTTCCCGGTTTGGAGAAAAATCTAACGCTATGTCTGCCATCTTTACGTTTATTCGCAACGGCGGGGTCATGATGTACCCGCTGATTCTCTCTTCTATCGTCCTGATCGCCATTGTCATCGAGCGCGGCGTGACGCTGCGAAAGGCCAGCGGCGACGGCGACGCGCTGCTGGATGAGGTGAAAACGGTCTGCGGCAGCGACATTCAGGCCAACGCGAAAACCGCGATGGAAGTCTGCGAGAACGCCCGGAACGCCGTCGGGCGGATGTTCGCGCGCGGCCTGAAAAACGCCCGCCGCGACGCCGACGCCATCGAAATGGCGATGGAACAGGAAGCCGCCAACGAGCAGCCTGCGCTGGAAGCGAACCTGCCGATCCTTCGCACCATCGTCAATATCGCGCCTCTGCTCGGCCTGCTCGGAACCATCGCGGGCATGATCGCCTCGTTTCGGGCCGCGTCGCAGGTCGGACTTTCCAACCCGACGCAGATTCTCGGCGGCATCTCGGAAGCCCTGATTTCGACCGCGACCGGCATCACCCTCGCCGTCGTCGGGTTTGTCTTTTACAACTATTACTCGAACCTGTCGCGCAAAATCGTGGACGACATGGAGTACTACGGCGCGGAACTCGTCAACTATCTGACGGGCCGGGTGGACTGATCCGGGCGACCGGGTAAAAGGAGACTCCGATGCGAAAACGAATGCGAATTGCGCGGCGCAGGCCCGTCGAAGACGCCGAGGTCATCGTAATTCCGATGATTGACGTGATGATGTTTCTGCTGTTCTTTTTCATGGTCGCGTCGCTCGCGATGGTCGTGCAAAGCGGGCTGCCGGTCAACCTGCCGAAAGCGTCTACCTCGAACGAACACTCGTCGCAGAACGTCACGATCACGATTATGCAGGACAACCGCGTGTTCCTGAATACCGCCCCGACGACGCTGGAAAACCTCAAGGCGGGGCTGGAAGGCTTGAAAGTCGGCGCGGATAACCTGGTCATCATCAACGCCGACAAGCGCGTGTTTCATGGTTCGGTCGTGGCCGCGATGGACGAAGCGCGCAAAGCGGGCGTGACGCGCTTCGCGATTGCGACCGACCGAGGGTAGCGAGAAAGACGGACTTATCATGCGACGAAGACGACAGCGCAACCCGCTTCTGGGGCGAATTGTGGGCATTTCCATTCTGGCGCACGTGATCGCTCTGCCCATTCTCGCGCAGTTCGGGGCGTTCAAAAAAATTCAGGAGCATTTCATCGAGACGCGCCTGGTGACCCTTCCCCCGCCGCCGGTAGAAAAAACGAAGCCGGAAGTCAAAAAGACGCAAAAGGCGGCGCGCAA
>JBBRNU010000880.1:0-1584 GCA_038230115.1 Chthonomonadales bacterium
GAAAATCGCCGCGATTACCGCCGCGATGCCGGATGGAACCGGTCTGAACAAGTTCAAAGACGCGCACCCGAACCGCTATTTCGATACGGCGATTGCCGAGCAGCACGCGGTTTGCTTCGCGGCGGGACTGGCTGCCGAGGGCGTGAAGCCGATCACGGCGATTTACAGCACGTTCCTTCAGCGCGCCTACGACATCATCCTGCACGACGTCGCCCTGCAAAATCTGCCGGTCATCTTCTGTCTGGACCGGGCGGGTCTGGTCGGCGACGACGGGCCAACGCATCACGGCGTTTTCGACATCGCCTATCTGCGCCACATTCCCAACATGGCCCTGCTCGCTCCGAAAGACGGCGAGGAATTCGGAGCCATGCTGCGCTATATGGCCGAAGATCACGTCGTCGGCGCGAACAAGGGGCCAATCGCGATTCGCTACCCGCGCGGCAACGCCCCCGACGTGGATTGGGGACAGGCCATGCCGCCGATTCAGTTTGGCAAGGCGGAAACGATTCTGCGCGGCAAAGACGTCGGCCTGCTGGCGTATGGCAACATGGTCGCTCCGGCTTTCGAGGCGGCGCGTCAACTGCAGTCGGAAGGCGTAAGCGTGGAATTCGTCAACCTGCGCTGGGCCAAGCCGCTCGACGAGGCGACGATTCTGGACACGGCCCGCCGCACGCGCAACCTGGTTATCATGGAGGAAGGCGTCATGCATGGCGGTGTCGGCTCCGCCATTCTGGAACTTTTGGCGGCGAATGGTTTGCACAACGTCAAAGTGAAACTATTTGGCATCCCCGATCAGTTCATTGAGCATGGCGCGATTCCGATCCTGCATCGTCTGTGTATGCTGACTGCGCCCGATTTCGCCGCCGCCGCCCGCGACCTGCTGGGCTTGGCGCAGCCGGAGCCGGAGCGTCTGTCGTTGGAGTCCGGCGTCAAGCACGAGCCGATGACCGCCTGACATACCGCGCAAAATGGCGATTAGACAACCAAATAACGGCGTCTGTCGTCATTCCAATAGTGGGCGGGAGCCAGCATTATGAATGGCGGCCTTGAAGAATACGGATTCGCCATTATGTCCGCCGTGATTGACGCTTCCACAATTGTACAACTGCTCCAAGAGCTGCGAGTGGAGGAACCTCGGCAGGATAACTCGGCGGAACATGGCATCTACGCCCGGCGAAATCTGTTTCAGACGATGCCGGGCGTTTGCAGGTTGGCGGCGTCACGGCCTGTGCGGACACTGGTCGAGCCTTCTCTTGGCGCGGGCTGCTTCGCGGTACGGGCCATCTATTTCGACAAGCCGCCCGGCGCGAACTGGAAAGTTCCCTGGCATCAAGACCTTTCGGTGGCCCTTGCGTCTCGCCGTGAAAGCGAGGGCTTCGGCCCCTGGTCGCGGAAAGCAGGCGTCGTCCATGCATAGGCTCCGATTATGCTGCTTGAACATATGTTGACGGTACGACTGCACCTGGACGCCTGCCCCCTTGACAATGGGCCGTTACGGGTGATTTCCGGCTCGCATCGTTACGGCAAGTTGAGTCCCGGTCAAATCGAGACACTGCGGTCGCAGGGACAAGAAACGGCGTGCGA
>JBBRNU010000881.1:0-1576 GCA_038230115.1 Chthonomonadales bacterium
AGCCCTGCGCGCCAGCACGACCGTGAACACCGGGCAGGGAGCCAAACGCCAGCTCGACCACGAAAGCAACTACTCGTTCGATCAGGGCAGCGCGCACTACCTGTTTCTGGACGCCAACCCGCACCTCTTCGACAACCTGCTGCCCGGCGGCCCGCCGAGCGCCGCGCCCGCATTTCCCTTCCCGCCCTACCCCTCGGTTCTGCGCGACTGGATCATCAATGACCTGGACAGCAGCAACCAGACCTGGAAGGTCGTGGTTTATCATCAGCCCGCCTTTTCGACCGGCAACGCTACCTTAGGCAACGACCAGATGCGCCGCGTCGCCAAATTGCTGGAAGATCACGGCGTCAACCTGGTTTTCAGCGGCCACGAGCATAACTACCAGCGCTCGCTGCCGATCCGCGCCCTGCCCGGCGTGGACAGCGCGCCGACCAAATCCGGCCCGCCGGTCGTGGCCGTAGATGCAGCTTATGACGGCGTGACCAAGACGGTTCCCGATGGCGTTCTCTACATCATCGAGGGCGCGGGCGGCAACCGCGATTTCGACGACAACCTGCCGAACCCGCGCGGCGGCGGTCTAGGCATTGATCAGGACGATGCCGCGACCGGAACCTTCACCGCCAAAGTGAACGGCGTCTCTTACGACTTCGCCAACGGCCCCGCCTCCTGGCTGGACACCAATCTAACCGACAACGCCATGAAAGCCTACCTGCCCAACGCGGGAACCGGCCCGAAAATCGCCGCCAAGTTCAAGTCGAAGGTGTTTGGATTTGCCGATGTCGTGGTGGATGGCAACGTCCTGACCCTGTATCAAATCAGCGAACCGCTGAGTGACAAATCGTCGGCGACGACAGCCAGCCCGGCCCCCTATGGCACGGACGTCAACGGCAAGCCGCTCAACGATCCGCTCCCGGACACGCTCGTTGACCCGACGACCGGCCAGAACGTCCAATTAGCGGGCGAGGGAACCCCGGCCCTGCTGGATAAATTCACAATTACCAAGCCGGACGTCAACGCGACGCTGGCGACCAAAATCGCCGCGCCGCCCGCCGCAATTACCGGCGGAGCCATCGTTTACACGCTGACGGTCGCCAACAACGGCGCGTTCGCCCTCAACGGCGCGCAGCTCGTCGTGACGCTCCCGACCGGCGTGACGTTCCCGCGAACGTCCGGCGCGAACCTGAGCGTGAACGGCCAGGAGGTCGTCGTGACTCTGGCGCGTCTGGCTCCCGGCGACAAGCGCGTCCTGCAGCTCAAAGGCCGGGTCAACGTCGGTCTGGCGAACGGCGCGCAACTGACCGCGACGGCCTTTGCCCGCTCCAGCACGGCTCTGCCAACGACCCCGATCACCGCCGTCACGCGCGTCGTCGTCGTGCCGCCGCCGTTCGGCAATTTCTAAGCCCGGAAGCGCTTGCCCCGTCCGACCTTCCTTACAATTCAGGGGAGAGAAATCTTTTCTGACAGTGGAAAAGGCGGGCGGGGGCAAGCGTTACAAATGCCCTTCGTGGAGACCTTATCCGATGAAACCAATGACGAAAATACTGCCTCTATGCGTCGCGGCCCTCGCCCTCGCCGC
>JBBRNU010000882.1:0-1575 GCA_038230115.1 Chthonomonadales bacterium
GAAAAGAACTCAAGACTTTCCAGCCCAAAATTCCCGGCCCGCGCTGTTGGCGTGCGCGCGATGTTTCCTACGCGCGGGAATAGAGGGCATGGGGCAGACGGGAATAAATCCCCGTTCTGAAACACACAGCCCGCCTGCGCGGGCTGAATGCAAATTTCCTACGCTGGCTTCTTCGCAATTTGAAAACGGTTTGGCGGAGCGGCATTGCAGGCCACGAAGGTGGTCTGTGCATTTCAGAATGGGGATTTATTCCCGTTCGTCCGGCGGTCGCGTTTCAGGACGAGGATTTATTCCCGTTCGCCGGCTTGCCCGCCCGCTTTCGCGCTCCGTCGTCAAGGCGGGCGGCCTGACTGCGGCCTGCCTGCTCCTCGTCTCCGGTCGTTCCGCGCGGGCGTTGGGTCTGGAACGGGCGCGGTTCGTGGTCATAGAAGCGAAGACGGGCCAGCCGATTTTGGGCGCGAAAATCACGATTGAAGACCTGACCGGCAGACACGCGCCCCTGACGCTGATCGTTTCCGGGCCGTCGTCGGTCGTGAACCTGCGCGGATGGCAGGCGGAAACCGAACCCTCGGCGGCGCTCTTCGCCGCCCCGACGCGCATCACGCTGATGGCGGGCGCGAGCGTCACGCTGCAAAACCAGACCGCGCCGGTCAAAGATATTTACATCAAGGTCACGGCGACCCGGCTGCAGGCGCGTACCAGCCAGGCCACGACCGGAACCGTGCGCGATAACCGCGAGATCGGCGCGTTCGTCAACAAAACCAGCGGCGACCTCAAGACCCTGACCCAGGGGCAGTCCGGCGTCGCTTCCGACTCCAACGGGCAGCAGCACGTCCGGGGCGAGCATTCCGAATTGACCTATGTCGTGGACGGCGTTCCGCTGCCCGACACGCTTTCCGGGCGGCAGGGTTCTGTTGTCGTGCCTTCCACGATCAACAGCCTGGAAATTTTGACCGGTAGTTACGCGCCGGAGTTTGGCGGGCAGACCGCCGCTATTCTCAACATCACGACCCTGCCCAACGCGCCCAAAAATCGGGCCGACCTGACGTTTCAGGGCGGCTCCTACGACACGACGAACGGCGACTTCACGCTCGTCGGGCCGCTCGGCAAGCGCGCCAGTTATGTCGTGAACCTGGGTGGAACCCGCACTCGCAACGCCATCGAGCCGCAGCAGCCGGACGACCAGACCGCGCATAACGCCGGTTCCGACCTCAGTTATTTTACGAAACTGCGGCTGACGCCCTCGACGCGGGACGCGCTGACCCTGACCCTGAGCAGCAACCCCAGCACGCTGCAAATCTCGAACCGAACCGGCCTGCCCGCATCATTCGCGGGCGGCGGGCAGGGCTTCGGTTTTCTCGGCCTGCGAAACGCCGACGGAACCCGCCCGGATGTCACGCCCGACACCTCCGGGCTGCTTGGAGCCGACACGCTGCCGTTGCTTTCGCAGCAGGCGGCGGGGCAGGACATCACGCAGCGCGAAGTCAGCGAGTTCGCCACGCTCGCCTGGCAGCGGCGACTTTCCGCGCGCGATACCGGCCTGCTCGCGCTCACGGTGCTGCACTCCGGGCAGGA
>JBBRNU010000883.1:0-1569 GCA_038230115.1 Chthonomonadales bacterium
ACGACTGCGAAATCTTCGCGCTCTGCGACATTGATCCCGTCGCCCTGAACAAGACGCTCGAAAAATATCCCGTCCAGCACACGTTTGCGGACTACAAGCAGATGCTGGCGATGCCCGAAATTGACGCGATTTCGGTCTGCACGCCCAACTACGTTCACTACCAGCCCACGATTGACGCCCTGAACGCGGGCAAAAACGTCCTGTGCGAAAAGCCTATCGCCATGAACGCGACGCAGGCGACGGAAATGGTCGCGACCGCGCGCAAGGCCGGGAAAATCCTGCAAATCGGCTACAACAACCGTTTCGCGCCCACTAACCAGACCCTGAAAAAATTCATTGACGCGGGCGAAATCGGCGAGGTGTACTACGCCCGCGCCCAGGCCCTGCGCGTGCGCGGCATTCCCGGCTGGGGCGTCTTCATTGACAAAAGCAAGCAGGGCGGCGGGCCGCTGATTGACATCGGCGTCCACATGCTGGATTTGACGCTCTGGTTCATGGGCCATCCCAAACCAACCTACGCCAGCGGCATCACGTACCAGAAGTTCGGCAAGCGCGACGACATCGTAGGCTTCATGGGCCAGTGGGATTACAAAAATTTCACGGTCGAGGACATGGCGGCGGCGCTGATCCGCTTCGACAACGGCGCGACCGTCGTTCTGGAATCGTCGTTCGTCGCCAACTTGAAGCAGGAAGTGCAGAACGTGACGCTGCTGGGTTCCGAGGGCGGCGCGGAAGCGTACCCGCTTTCGATCACGCAGGAGCGTCACAAGAGCGTGTTCAGCTTCGAGCCGCAAATCCCGAACAAGAACATCAATACGCACTACGCCGAAATGAAGGCGTTCGTGGAGTGCGTGCGCGACGGCAAGGAACCCCTCGTCACCGGCGAGCATGGCCTGATGGTCGCCCAAATCATGGACGCGATTTACAAGTCGTCCGAAGCGGGCCACGAAGTCGCCATCGGCTGAACGCCGCAAGCCCCGTTCCAATAGACAAGCCAGGACACTTCGCGAAACATTGCGCGTGTCCTGGCCGTATTGTCAGCGTCGCCAATTCGCTTTTCTATTTCCTATCCTTCGCAGGAGAATCCACCTTTTGAACGTTCCGTCCGAAGTCCCGGAGTTGGAGGAGGCCGCCCTCGACGCCAGCGGTCGTCCGATCAGCGTGAAACGGCTGCTGCTGGCGGTCGTGCTGGTGGCCGGTTTCGCCGAACTATCGTATGTCATCGTCAACATTTCGGCGATGCCGGTCTACATCACGGCCATCGGGTTGGACACGCGCTGGATCGGAATCATCGGCACGGCGTATCTGGTGATCGAGGGCGTGCTGAAATCGCCGTTCGGACTGCTTGGCGACCGCATCGGGCGCAAAACGCTGATCATGGTCGGCCCCGCCGTTTCCACGCTCACGGCAGCCGTCACGCCCCTGGTTCACAACCCGTTTCTGCTCGTCGCGCTTCGATTGGTAGACGGCATGGGCGCGGCGGCGCTGTGGCCGTCCGCCTTTAGCTTGATTGGCGACCACGTGCCGGAAAAGCGGCGCTCGTCGGCAATGAGCCTGTTCAACCTCTCC
>JBBRNU010000884.1:0-1560 GCA_038230115.1 Chthonomonadales bacterium
CTCGCGATTGGCCTGCATCGCCTGGAAGTCGGGCGGGCCGCCTTGTCCGTCGGGCGGAGGCGGCGTCATTTCGCGGCGCTGCTGCTGAAACTGCTGCTGCAGAGCCATGATTTTGTCTTTCTGATCCGCGGTCAGCTTCAAGCTGGCATCGAGTGCGCCGATGGGCGCGCTGACGACGGTCATTTCGCGCGGCCCCATGCGGTTGCCCGGCCCGCCGCGTTGAAAGCCGCCGCGTCCGCCGGGGGGCGGGCCGCCGTCCTGGGCGTGGGCCAGGCTGCCGACAGCGGCCAGCGCCAGAACCGACAGGCCCAAAACCTGGGTGCGGCGCGTGTGATTGCGAGTCGCCATTTGTAAATCCCTCCTCAGTGAGCGCGAGAGAGCGTGAGCCGCTCGGTCGCCAGCAAAGTCTGCTGTGTTTAGGATACTGACCAAAGATGAAAACGAGATGAAAGGCGAAAAATATTTTTACGGGAGGGAAATAGAGATGTTTGAGGAAGGGCGACAACATGCAAATCGCGAAAACAGCGCGACCAGCCGAGAGGCCAGGAACGAAAAGTAAAGCGGGCCGGGCGGTCGGTAAGGACGGCGCGGCCCGTTTGTTTGCGTGGTGGCGGAACGACAGGGCGGGATTAACCGCGCTTGGCGTTGTGATGGGCGGCGCGGTCGGCTTTCAGGGTAGCGCGCTGTTCGGGCGTGAGAATTTCCCCAATTTGCGTGTGCGTGGATTTCGCCAGGTCTTTCAGCTGGGCGGTTCGGTCGGTTTCGGACAGCTGGGCGTTGGCGCGGATGGTCTGGCGCTTCTCGCCCGCATTTTTCAAGATGGTCTTCATCTGCGCCTTCTGGCTGTCGGTCAAGTTCAGTTCCTGGCTCAGTTTCGCCAGCTGACGCTTGCCCTGAAACTTGCCCGCTTTGCCTGCCTTGCCCGCGTGGGGCTGCACGCCGGGAAGGGCGGATTGGGCGCTCGCGCGCACGCCGCCCGCGAGGATCAGGCCGCACGCGAGGGTTGCAGCGAACAGGCCGGTCGTTTTCGTCGTCATGAGGTTGGCTCCTTGTGCATTACTTTGCGTTATTGCGTCACATTGCGTTACAATGGGGTGAAGCTTACGCTGCTTTCCTGACGGCGCGGTCGGCATTTTGTTCAAACCGCCGCGCTTTTCATGCAAAATTCATGTTCAGGGCTTATGCTATAGGTTCGGGACGAGGACGGAGCGGGCGGAACGCGAACGGAAGGCGAACAGGGAAAACCGGGATGAAAGTATTGCTGGTCGAGGATGAGGCGGCGATTGCCAGGGTGGTGCGGCGCGGGCTGGAGCAGGCGCGCTATCGCGTGGACGTGGCGGAAGACGGCGCGCAGGGGCTGGAAATGGCGACCGAAAACGCCTACGGGCTGATTATCCTGGACCTGATGCTGCCCAAGCTGGACGGCTGGCAAATCTGCGAGGCGCTGCGCGCCGGGCGCGACCGAACGCCGATTTTGATGTTGAGCGCGCGGGCGGCGATTGCTGACCGGGTGCGCGGGCTGGAAATCGGGGCCGACGATTATCTGCCCAAGCCCTTCGA
>JBBRNU010000885.1:0-1549 GCA_038230115.1 Chthonomonadales bacterium
GGCGCGACGCGGGAGCCGCTCGACCCCGTGCGCTTCCTGTCCAACCGTTCCAGCGGCAAAATGGGCTTCGCGATTGCGGGGGCGGCGGCGCGGCGCGGGGCTGAAGTCACGCTCGTCGCCGGGTTCACAACGGCGGAACCGCCGCCCGGCGTCACGCTGGTACGCGCCGAAAGCGCCGACGCCATGCTGCGCGCCTGCGAGATGCATTTTGCCGCCTGTGACATCTTCCTCGCCAGCGCCGCCGTCGCCGATTACGCCCCGGAAGTCGTCGCCCCGCAAAAAATCAAGAAGCCGACGCAGACGGAGCGCGCGGCGCAAGACGCCGACGACGGCCTGACGCTGCGCCTGCGCCGAACGCCCGACATCGTGGCGACTCTGGCGGCGCGCAAACAGCCGGGGCAGGTCATCGTCGGGTTCGCCGCTGAAACCGAAGACCTGACTGCCAACGCCGCCCGCAAACTCGCCGCCAAGCGCCTCGACCTCATCGTCGCCAACGACGTCACGCAGGAGGGCGCAGGCTTCGACAGCGACACGAATGTCGTGACCCTGCTCTGGCCCGACGGTCGCGCCGAAGCCTGGCCCCGCCTGCCCAAATCCGAAGTCGCCGCCCGCCTCCTCGACGCTCTACTTGCCCTTCCACTGATATAATTCTCGGTCGTCCCGACGTTCATTCCGTTTGGTCATCCCAGGGTTAAAACCCCGGTCGTTCCAACGTTCGGGTTCATCCCAGGGTTGAAACCCCGGTCTGTGTGGCGTTCCGCCGAGCGTCCTTCGGACGCGCAAGGCAATGGGTTATGGCTCTTTGACGTCGGCGTCGCTGGCTTCGTCGGTCTGTTCAAGAGCAGGGTCGGTCGTGCCGTCAGCGTGATGCCGCTTCTGGTTTTCGATGTAGGCCATGAGGAAACAAGCGCGGCAAGTAGGGATGGTCGTACGTTTACCGGCGTTGCAAGAATTGTGCCAGGTCGCCCGCATTTTGCGGGTTGGCGCGTTGTTTTTTGGGCGCATGAAAAGATTCCCGGTCTGAGGTTCGGTTCGGGCGTTCCGGCGCCTCGATTGGAGCCGCAAACCGGGGGAACGGGACGCCCGAGCCGAATTTCAACCCTAAAACGGAATCGCCGGACGCCCGACTACTTGCGCTCATTCGCAGCGGCGACCGCCTGGCCGAGCAGGGCCGGATCAACGGGACTGTCCATGTGAGCGCGCTCCGTCGTCACCTTTGCGGTGACCTTTTCCGCGTCCATGTGCAGACGGCCCGGCGTTCCCGGTTCGTCGGCGTCGTCGCCTTTGTCGCCGTTGAGTTCCTTGACGCGCAGGACGAGTTTGGCGAACAGGTCGGGGTCGCGGCCAATCAGAAAACTGAACAGCGAGGCCGCGCCCGCCAGATGCGCGTAAGCGTCGGCGCTGGTTTTGCTCAACTCGATGCTGCCGAACAACAGCCCTCCGGTCAGCAGCAGCAGGTAGATGAAGAAGCCGCGCAGCACGGCGGCGATGTACTGATTCCAGCAGTCGGAACTCATCGTGGCGATGAGTTTGTCGCTTCGTCCGCCAA
>JBBRNU010000886.1:0-1547 GCA_038230115.1 Chthonomonadales bacterium
AATGCACAGACCACCTGCGTGGCCTGCAATGCCCAAGCGCCGAACGTGTTTTCATCGCCGAAGCGCCAGAGCGTATTTAGCCCGCGCAGGCGGGCTTTGCATTTCAGAACGGGGTTTCAATCCCGTTCTACGCGCCTCGCACCTTTGTACCAGGCGAGCGGGCTTGAGTGGCAAGTTGAGTGTCTGTCTCGCGTTCCTGAGTTTTTAACGGGTTTTTAACAGGAATGCGGATGTTGGCGCTGCAAATGCGGAGGGCGTTTTGGCCCGCTTGAAACTTCCGGCGCGCTTCACCCCTGCATGGCGTCGCGTACCAGCGCCGCGTCGGAAACGTGGGTGAAGACGGTCGGTCTGCTTGCCGTCCTCACTGTCCCAGATGTGAACGAAGGGCGCGTCGAGCCGCCGCGAACCGTTCCGGTACGCGCCCTGATAGCGCCCCAGCGCGACGACGGCATTCTCCGAAGCGATCCACCGCTCCGGCGCGACGGCGAATTCGGCCCAATCGCGGGCAAGCCGCGCGAACACGTTCTCGCGCACGGCTGCCGTCCCCCGGTGAAGACCGCCGATGCCGGGAAAGCCCGCAGCGGCCTGCCAGCGAATGTCCGGGGCGAGCAAATCCAGCGCGTCGTCCAGCCGCCCCGCCGCCAGCAAACGATAAAACGACTGCAGGGTTTCCATCAGCTTCGCGGACATAATTTCTCCTTATTATTGTGCGCCGAACCGAAGCGCGGCGCGTTGCGTGACGATAGGAGGGCGCGAAAACAGCGGTTTTCACGCGGCCTGCGGGGTCAGGAAGCGAAGGATATGCGCCGCAATCACGTCGCCGTCCTCTTCCAGCGCGAAATGGCCCGTATCGAGCAGGTGAATTTCAGCGGCGGGCAGATCGCGCTGAAAAGCCGCCGCGCCTTCCGGGCCGAAGAAAGGATCGTTTTTGCCCCAGACAAGCAGAGTGCGCGGCTGATGCGCGCGGAAGTAGGCGTGCCAGACCGGGTACTGCGGCGGGTTGCTGCGATAGTCATAGAACAGTTCCAACTGCGCGGCGCGGTTGGCGGGCCGATCCAAAAAAGACTGATCCAGAGTCCACGTGTCCGGGCTGAGGGCGGTCGAATCGCGCGTTCCCTGCTGATAGAAGAAGCGCGTGGTTTCCGGCGCGAAAAACGCTTTCACCCCCGCCTCGGTGTCGGCGTTGCGATCCGCCCAGAGCGCCCGAAACGCGGCCCAGGCGGGCGTAAAGCCTTCCTCATAAGCGTTGGCGTTCTGCACGATGAGCGCCGTGATCCATTCGGGATGGCGGGCGGCGATACGGAAACCGACGGGGCCGCCATAATCCTGCACGTACAGCGAAAAGCGCGTTAACTTCAGCGCCTGTAAAAACTTTTCCGTCACGTCGGCGAGATGGTCGAACGTGTACGCGAAATCGGCGACAGCGGGCGCGTCGCTCTGCCCGAAACCGGGATAGTCCGGCGCGATAACGTGGAAGCGGTCGGCCAGCGCGGAAATCAGGTCGCGGAACATGAACGACGAGGACGGGTAGCCGTGCAGCAGCACGA
>JBBRNU010000887.1:0-1542 GCA_038230115.1 Chthonomonadales bacterium
AGTAGCGATCTTCCACGCTATTCGAATCGAAATCCAGCAGAGGAGCGCCGCGCCGCAGAACGCGCAACGTTTCATTCAACCCAACTTGCTACCCGTCAGATGTCTACTTTCGCTGAAAAAGCCGTCAAAAATCTACTAATTCGTAATTTTGATAGGTCAATCGGCTCAAAACCATCGCGAAATGCAGCGGACGGTTTTTCAACCGGCTGATTTTAACGCTAAGCGCACCTGCGTAGTTTTTCCGTAGAAATTCGTAGTAATCTGTGGAGGGTCTCCACAGGATGTACCGGATTCATTTAACCGAAGAACAGCAAAAAGAATTATATCAGCGGACGCAACAGAAAAATGCGGCGCCCCGAAACCGCCAACGGCTGGAAATGGTGCGCCTCAGCGCCAAAGGCTGGAGCGTCCCAAAAATCGCGCTTCATCTCGACCAGCATGAACAGACGGTGCGGTATTGGGTCAAACTTTTCCTCGAAGGCGGCTTTGACGCGCTCAATGACAAGCCCCATACCGGCAAGCACTCCGCAGTTACTGCCGAGATGCTGACCGCCGTCCGCGAATGGCTCACCCAGGGGAGCCAGACGTGGAATGCCCGTCAGGTCGCCGCCGAAGTGAATGCCCGCTATGGCGTGCTGCGTTCGCTTGACCAATGGCGGCGTTTGCTGCGGCGCGAAACGATGGCCTACAAGCGGACGCGGCGCAGTCTGCAGCATAAACAAAATCCGGCGCAGGTTGCCGCCAAGACCGCCGAACTCGACGGCTTAAAAAGGGGGCCGACAGCGGGCAATTAGACATTTGCCATCTGGATGAGGCCGGTTTTGCGATGACACTGCCGCCTTGTTACAGTTGGTCGCCCGTTGGAGAGCGATTGAGCATCCCTTACGAAGCGCCGCAGGGGCGTCGTCTCAACGTGATTGGCGGGTATGTCTCGCATGGCCCAGACGCCGGAACCTTTCGTTATGCAGTTTATGCCAGTCTGCCGAAGTCCAAAAGCAAAAAGCAGCGCAAGCCGCCCGAAGAAGTCGCCGCGTCGTATGCCCTTTCGCTTTGCGAAGTCGGCCCCATTGACAGTGACCGTTTTGTAGCGTTCCTCTGGGAGTTAGCCGGTCGCCCGCGGGTTCATCTTTCGGATTGGAAACGAGCGCGTCCGCTGTGGATTGTGCTGGACAATTATTCCGTTCACACAGGCGAAGCGGTCAAGCAAGCGAAAGCGGAACTGGAAGCGGCGAACATTCACTTGTTCTATTTACCTTCGTATAGCCCGCAGTTGTCGGACATTGAACCGGTTTGGCAGGCAGTGAAGCATCAGGAAATGCAAACGCGCAGCCACACTGACATCAAAGCAATGAAGCAGTATGTCGAAGCGGCGTTGGCGCGGAAGGCGGACGCGCTTAAAGCCAAACACGCAGAAACTACGGACTTACTACGCAGGTGCGCTTAGCCTCCCCCTTCGTAAAGGGGAGGAGTCAATGCGGGTTCCCTTATTCCCCCGCCTTACCAAGGAGGGGGTTAGGGGGTGGTTTCCCCCTCCTTGCGAAG
>JBBRNU010000888.1:0-1521 GCA_038230115.1 Chthonomonadales bacterium
ATGGTGAGGTCGAACTTGCGCCGGTTACGCTTCCTGCCGGGCGGCGTTCCAGCGGCGCGTGATTTCCGAAAGCTCGACGCCTTTGGTCAACAGGCGGTTCAGAACTTGCAGCGCCTCGTATTTGTCTTCAGGCGTGCGCGAGCCGAGAATGGCGTATAGCGAGTCCATGTGCAGCAGGTGGAAGCTCCACCCGGCGTTGAGAATGCTGACGGCGTCGGCGGGCTGCGCGGACTCGACGGCCTCCATTTCCAGTTCGTTGGGCGGCAGCAATTGTTTCAGCCGTTCCCACAGGCGCGGCGCGTCCCGGTCGAAATCGGCGGGCGTGTAGCCGACGACCTCGCCCATGTCGAGTATGGTTTCCTCACCGAGCGGCAATGCCAGACCCACCTGTTCGATGCGCGTTTTCAACAATGGTCCAATGATAGCATTATCGAACCAGCCTGCCACTTCGAGAATGCGCGCTGTATAGCGCAATTGAGAGGCTTTTTTGTCTTGCGATAAAAAGGAACGCTCCAACGACGCTGCCAGCGCGAAGAAATACGCTGGGCCAAGTGTAAACGCGCCAAAAAGGTGCATCCCACGCGAAAATTCAGGGTCCGTGTGATCTCCAAAAATGCCTATCATCAGGCAGGATTGAAGAACATTATCCTGTTCACCGTAAGGATAGCGCAGAACGAGGAGACGGCGCGGCAGGTCGGAAATAGGCGGTATCGCCCATCCTATTTCCTGAACATTGTCTTGAAAAGACTCTAAATATCCGGCGCCAATGTAACTACTACCGGTGACGGCATTTTTGGGGCCGATCAGCAACAAGGTATTGGGCGACCAACGCGCCGCCAATGCTTGCAACACCACGGCGACGCCCGGCGGCGTGATCGGCAGCGAATGTGTCAATTCTGTCGACAAATACCCGATGGAAGCAACCCATCGCTCGGCTGCGAAAACATTAACGTCGGTCCCCGTCTGCCAGCGGTCGCAGGCGTCGGCGAGGGCGAGCGCGACGTGAACGAGATATTTTCGCAGGGCGGCGGCGCGGCGCGACTCCTGCGCGGGCGCGGCCTGCAGCGTGCGGGCGAGACTGCGGGCGGTTTCGGAGGCGGCCTGATAGCGGGCGGCGGCAGGGTTGAGTTCGAGTTCGGACATGGGCGGTTCAGGCGAAGGTGGGGTCGGTGACGCGCTGTTCCACGACACGGGTTTTGGCGCGAGATGTGGCCTGCAAATCGGCGATCAGGGCGTCGTAGCGGGCGCGGTCTACGGGAACGGCGACAGTTTCGCCGGTATGCCCGGAAAGAAGGATGCCGTTGATGAGTTCGACCGCGTTCAGGCCGTCCTCGCCGGGCGCGAGCAGCGGCTCGTCGTACAAAACGGCGCGGGCGAAATTTTGCGTAATCGCGGCGTGGCTCTTCGGAGCGCCTTCCGCCTGGGTCGGCAGCTCGACCGGAACTTCGGTTGTTTTCGGACTGCCCCACATTTCCGTGTTGTTGGCGCTATGCTCGCGCAGGCCGCGATCCAGCGCGTACA
>JBBRNU010000889.1:0-1505 GCA_038230115.1 Chthonomonadales bacterium
AGGCAGGCGGGCGGGGGACGCGGCGGCCACGGGCGGCGCGCCCGGCGAGGCCGTTTGTTTTGCCTGACGATTCGGGTTGGGATTCGATTTCATGGACGGTCTCAGGAGAAAGCGCGCCAGCGCGCTTGGCATGGCTTGCTGGCGACATTTTCCGCGTGGTCGCTGTGGTCGCTTTGGTCGGGGCCGCTGACGGCGCTATCGGTTTCGCGCTCCGTTTGGCGGCGCGTTTCGGCGCGTCGGGGACGGGATTCGA
Source organism: Chthonomonadales bacterium (assembly GCA_038230115.1). Taxonomy (GTDB): domain Bacteria; phylum Armatimonadota; class Chthonomonadetes; order Chthonomonadales; family Chthonomonadaceae; genus JBBRNU01. Next base: position 254 of record JBBRNU010000889.1, read on the forward strand.
CCCTGACGCGGCGGACGACGGCGAAGCGGGCGTTTCGACGGACGACGAAGCGGGCCTCTTACCGGACGGCGGCGAAGCGGGCGTTTCGGTTTCGGCGGGCGTCTGCGCCGGGCTTATCGCCTCGTCAGAGGGCTGCGCCAAAATTACCGCTGCAAAGAGTCGCTGCGCGGGGTCCGTAGCTCCGTCGCGGGGCAGGAATTGGGCTGCCGCCGCGTCACGAACCAGGACGCGCAGGTTTTCCCACACGCCTGCCGCATCCCATTGCCGCCACTCCGTTTGCAGGCGGGCGAAGGCGGCCTGTCGCGCGTCGCGGTTCTGGCGGCACAGCGTCAGCAGCCCCTGACAGGCGTCGAAATCCACGTGCAGCACGCCCGTCACAAGTTCGCCCCGGCGGTCATTCCCATAGCCTGGCTTGAGCAGGTGGGCGAGGCGCTCGGCCAGCTGGGGAACCAGCACGTCGGCGTCGTGAAGCGCGCCCAGCCGTTCCTGCAACACTTTGACAACGCCAATGGCGTCGGCATACGCTTTGGCGTGGGGCGTGTACTCCGTGTAAACGGCTTGAAAAATATCCATCGTGTAGCGTAGGCGCTTGGCCGCGATCCGCATCTGGTGCAGTTCGTAAACCGCGTCGGGCTGTTCGATGCAGTTCCGGTAATCGAGCAGTTCGTCCAGACGGGTTTCGAGAATGCGGGCGGCGTTGGCAAGCGTGGAGGCGTCCGGGTTCAGTCCCGGCACAGGAGCCGCTTTAGCCATGCGCGCCTCGCTTGCCGGACTTGGCCTGATCTTTCGCGCCGCGCGCCGGTTTTGCCGCCGCCGCCGCGTCCGGTTTCATCGCCCGTTCCGCTTCGACGACCGGTTTTGCCGCCAGTTCCACGAAGCGCGCGGCGACCTGCTGACGTTCCAGGCGCGTGACGGCTTTGGCGACCGGCTTTTGCGTGTCCTGCCGTTGATCGCGCAGCGTTTCGTACAGCCCTTCTACGCCCGCCCGCTGATCGGAAGGCAGGGTCTCAGCCTGTTTTTGCAGCGTTTCCAGCATCACATCCAGATCGCGCGCCGCGCCCAGGGCATCGGCGGCGCGCTTCACTTCGCGCTCCATCTCCGTGAATTCCTTGCCGGGGAAGCAGATCGCGAACGTGTCGAGGGCGGCGCGTGTGCGGCGCGACCAGACCCGCATCTGGTGAATCGGCTCGGTCGCCTCGCCCGCCCGCGCGCCCTCGACGTGCGAAAGCAGGCGTTCCAGGCGCGGCGTAAT
>JBBRNU010000890.1:0-1501 GCA_038230115.1 Chthonomonadales bacterium
AGCCTCCCATTCATTGCGCGATTATCATGTTTTCAAAGTACTTTGTCCGACAAAGTACAACGCCGAGATTATAATCGCATTGCCAGAAATTGTCAAGCGCCGATGAAAATAGGACGCAAAATACTTGAGAATGGGCCGAAGGTCTCAGGCGCGGCATTCGCCGGGGCGCTACAATAACATTGCGCGACGCTCGAAAGCGAAGGCAAGCCGTCGGGCGAAAATCAAGGTCTGTGGTAGAAGAGGAATTGGCGGGCGGCAAATTGAATCATCGAAACAAGGACGCCAGCATGAAAATGACAATGAATTCGACGCCGGGAACGCGAAACGTCGCTTTAACGGAACCAGGGCTGCAACCGGAGGGAGAGGAGCCGTTGCCTCTTCTCGACGTTGCGCTGCCTGCGGGGGGGCGGGTTACGGGCGAATTCGCGCGGCAGGCCGGGACGGACATCAAGGCGCTGATTCGGCTGGACGCCGACGGCCCGACGATTTTGGAACATACCATGACGACCCTGCGGGCGACCGGGCGCGTCGGGCGCATCGTAGTCGTGGGGCCGGAAGCGGTTCTGAGCCAGGCGCGGGCGTTGGGCGCGGACGGAGTTGTGGCCGAGGGCGCGACCGGGCCGGAAAATATTCTGCGCGGGCTGGCATGGCTGGGCGAGTCGGGAACGCTGGCCGCGCGCGTCCTGGTGGTGACGACCGACCTGCCGTTTTTGACGCCGCAATCTGTTCGCCGGTTTCTCGCCGCCTGCCCGCCCGACGCCGACGTCGCGATCCCGATTGTGACGCAGCAGGCGTATGAAGCGCGTTTTCCCGGCTCGCCCAACACGTTCGCCCGCCTGCGGGACGGGGCGTTCACGCTGGGCTGCGTTTTTCTGCTGGAGCCGCGCTTATTGCTGCAAAACCGCGCCCGCCTGGAGCGCCTGTTCGCGGCGCGCAAGAGCCAGTGGCGCATGGTCAGTCTGGTGGGGTTGCCGACGCTGCTGCGCTGGATGACGGGCCGTCTGGCGGTCGCGCACATCGTCGCGCGGGCCGGGGCCATTCTGGGCTGCCGGGGCGCGGCGGTTCTCGACGCCCCCCCGGAACTGGCCTTCGACATTGACCTGCCGGAAGATTTCGCCCATGCCCGCAGCCTGGCAAGCGCGTCCGCTCCCGCTTCAGTCGTTTCGGCTCCGGTCGCTTCGGATTCTGCCGCTCGCAGCCCGGATGCGCCGGTCGTTTCGGTTTCGATTGCAAGCGCCCATTCTGTTGCGGCGGGACCAGGGCTTGATCAGGATCGTGATCTGAATTGTGATCGTGATAAGGAGACGGCGCGATGAGCGTGACGCAAAACCCGGCCCCACCCGACGCCCTCCCGACCGACGCCGGAAACGTGGCGCGCGAGCCGGCCAAACCGCTGTCGCCCGCCTCCATCGCCGCCTACAGTCTGGCGAACCTGGGCTGCGGCGCGTTCTTCTCGTTCAACAACTACGTCCTGCCGCTGTTCCTGAGACAGTACACGGGC
>JBBRNU010000891.1:0-1500 GCA_038230115.1 Chthonomonadales bacterium
GGCGCGATTACGGCTCTGGGAGCCTCGGCGGAAGCGACCTGGAAGGCGTGTGTGGCAGGCTGCTCCGGCATTGGCCCCATTACACGCTTTGACGCCACCGGCTATGCCACACGCTTTGCAGGCGAAATCAAGGAGTGGGACCCATCCCTCTGGATGGACAAAAAAGAGGCGCGGCGCATGGACCGCTTCGTGCAGTTCGCTGTCGCCTCGGCACAGCAGGCCGTTGCCGACGCGGGCCTGACCGTTGACGAAAGCAACCGTGACCGCGTGGGCGTCTACATCGGTTCGGGCATCGGCGGGCTGGAAACCATTGAGGAACAGCACCGCACCCTGCTGGAAAAAGGGCCGGGCCGCATCACGCCGTTCCTGATTCCGGGCATCATCAGCGACATGGGCGCGGGCATGGTTTCCATCGTTCTGGGCGCGCGCGGCCCCAATTCCTGCGTCACAACCGCCTGTGCGACGGGCAACAACAACATCGGCGACGCCTTTCGGGTCATCCAGCGCGGGGACGCCGACGCTATGATTGCGGGCGGCGCGGAAGCCGCCATTACCCCGCTTGGCATGGCGGGCTTTTGCGCGGCCCGCACGATGTCGCGTCGCAATGACGAGCCGGAACGCGCCAGCCGCCCCTTCGACGCCGAACGTGACGGCTTTGTCATGGCGGAAGGCAGCGGCATCGTCGTTCTGGAAGATTTGGAAAAGGCGCAGGCGCGAGGCGCGCGCATCTATGCCGAAGTAGTAGGCTACGGCATTACCGGCGACGCTTACCACATCACGGCCCCGGCCCCCGATGGCGAAGGCGCGGCCCGCGCCATGCAGGCCGCGCTCAATGACGCCCGCATGACCGCCGACGAACTGGACTACATCAACGCGCACGGCACGTCCACGGAACTCAACGACAAAAACGAGACGGCGGCCATCAAGGCCGTGCTGGGCGAACACGCTTACCGGGTTCCGGTCAGTTCCACCAAGTCCATGACCGGGCATATGCTGGGAGCGACGGGCGCGCTGGAAGCCATTTTCTGCGCCCTGACCATTCGCGACGGCATGATCGCCCCGACCATCAACTACGAGACGCCCGACCCCGCCTGCGATCTGGATTACGTTCCCAATCAGGCCCGCCGCGTGGACGTAAACGCCACCCTGTCCAACTCGTTCGGCTTCGGCGGCCATAACGCCACGCTGATCTTCCGACGGCTGCCCGCCTGAGCGAATAACGCCCCGGTGAAATTCGGGCCAGACAAAAAATGCCGCCGCGCTTGCTTGCCAGAGCGAGCGCGGCGTTTATGTTTTCACAAGAAAGCGAGGCGCGATGCACCGGCGAACGCGCGACGTACTGCAATGGGGAAGCGTGGTTCTGGTTGGGGGCCTGCTGACCGCCTGCCAGAACCCACGCAAAATCGTGGTCACCGACCAAAACAACCACGCCAGCCTGACCCTGGAACACGGCGAACTGCTCATCGTGCAACTGCCCGCGCCCGGTTCCGACGACGTGGA